>NZ_BAXF01000589.1:0-1190 GCF_001310435.1 Arthrobacter sp. JCM 19049
GCAGCGACCCGATCTTGGACTGGGTGCGCGGCACCGCCCTGCTGCCGGTGAAGGCCGCCCTGGATCCGGAGGACTACCGGCGCTTCGAAGACGACTACCGCCAGGCGGTCGGCGGGCACTACCGGCGCATCGAGGTCGCCGGCGGGCAGCAGCTGACCAACTTCCCGTTCCGCCGGATCTTCATGGTCGGGCAGAAGCTCGGACGGCCGGGAAGCTAGCCGGTCCCGGGCCGGCTACCAGCCGCGTTCCTGCCATTCCTCCAGGTGCGGGCGCTCCTGGCCCAGGGTGGTGGAATCCCCATGCCCGGGCAGCACCACCGCCTCATCCGGGTAGGCGCCAAAGAGCCGCTCACTGACATCGGCGAACAGCTGCATGAAACGCTGGGGATCTTCCCCGGTGTTGCCCACTCCGCCGGGGAAGAGCGAATCCCCGCTGAGGATCGCGATCCTGCCCGAGGAATCACGCACCACGTAGGCGATCGAACCGGGGGTGTGCCCGCGCAGGTGCACGCAGTCGATCACCACGTCCCCCAGCGGCAGCCGGTCCCCGTGCTTGACCGGGTTGCTGGTCGCCACCCCGCTATGCTGCTCGATCTGCGCCGCATCCTCGGCCCCGGCGTAGGTTGGCACCGGGTGCGCCTGATGCGCCTGGGACAGCGCCCGCACATGGTCCCAATGCTGGTGGGTGGTGGCGATGCCCACCAGCTCCGGTTCGGGCCCGTCCCCGGCGGCCTGCTCGATCATCGCCGAGATCGCCGACCAGTCATCGGCCGCGTCCACCAGCAGCTGCTTGCCGCTGGCCTTCTCGGTGAGCAGGTAGACGTTGTTGTCCATGTCGGAAACGCTTATCTGGCGAATGATTACGTCGTCAAGATCCAAGGTATTCATGCCCCCACCCTACGTCCGGCACCCGGGGCAAGGCGATAGGCTCAAGGGAACAACGATTTAGCTTTTCGATGAAATGGAAGTGACAGCAGCCATGGACAGCCTCGGGTTCATCACGATCGACGCGCAGGATCCCACCGCCCCCTACCAGCAGGTGCGCGAACAGATCCTGGCGGCGATCGCCGGGGGCAAGCTCGCCCCGGGAACCAAGCTGCCCTCCGTGCGGGCCCTGGCCGAGCAGCTGTCCCTGGCCACGAACACGGTCGCCAAGGTGTACAAGGAGCTCGAGGCCCAGGCGCGGTGGTC
>NZ_BAXF01000590.1:0-1189 GCF_001310435.1 Arthrobacter sp. JCM 19049
AGGCCGGTACACAGTTCCTGGATTTCACGCAGCACCGTGCCATCTAATGCCGCGCCGTTGTGCCGCACCCGGTGGCGTACCACCTCAAGGGCCGTGGCCAGGGAAACCTGATTCATGCCACCTACCATCACCCACCAAACTTGGGCACCCCACCCAGGCCCGGCGGGATGGGGATAACCCACGAACCCCCAAAATTCTTTCGGGGACCACCGGCGGGAAACACCCACCCGGAAACACCCAGCGGAAAACAGCCACCGAGAAACACCGGCCGGAAACACCAGTGGGCCAGCCACCACCGGTGGCTGGCCCACAACACCCCACCCCGAGACCAGCCCTGCGGGCCAAACCCGGACCGGGTGGGGAAGAACGGTGCTAGTTGGTGTCGGCCAGCTGCAGGAAGCGGCTGGCGACCTCGGCGCCGCCATCGGGCGAACGGGTGATCACCATGATGGTGTCATCACCGGCGATGCAGCCCAGGATCGCGGGGATCTGTGAGTGGTCGATGGCCAATGCCAGCAGGTTCGCAGCCCCCGGCGGGGTGCGCAGCACGACGATGTTGCCGCTGGCTTCCGCGGTGACCAGCTGCTCCTGGCAGATCTTGGACAGCCGGGCGTCGAGCACCTCCTGGGTGAGCGCGGATTGCGGTGAGCGGTCCCCGCCTTCCTGGCGCACCGCGTAGATCAGCTGCCCGGAGGTGTCCCGGATGCGCACCGCGCCGATTTCCACCAGGTCCCGGGAGAGGGTGGCCTGGGTGACTTCCAGCCCGTCGTCCTTGAGCAGGGCGAGCAGTTCGGCCTGGGACTTGACCGAGTGGTTGCCCAGGAAGGTGCGGATGCGCGCCTGGCGGGCGGTCTTGGTGCTGGGTTGGGCAGCCATGCTACTTCGCTTCCCGCACGCTGGCGGCCAGCCCGGAGGCGTGCAGCAGCCAGGCCATGATGGCCTTTTGGGCGTGGACCCGGTTCTCGGCCTCGTCGAACACCACGGACTGCGGCCCGTCGATGACCTCCGCGGCGATCTCGTAGCCGCGGTAGGCCGGCAGGCAGTGCAGCACGATCGCGTCGTCCTTGGCGTGGGCCATCGCCTCGGTGCTCAGCGCATAGTCGCGGAACAGGCCCAGGCGCGCCTCCTTCTCATCCTCCTGCCCATGGAGATCCAGGTGTCGGTGGCAACCACGTCGCGCCGGCCAGGG
>NZ_BAXF01000591.1:0-1177 GCF_001310435.1 Arthrobacter sp. JCM 19049
CCGCCCATCGACAGCCCGGCGACGAACACCGTGCGGTACCTGGCCGCCAGTTCGTCAAACGCCTGCTCGGTGGCGTGGATCCAGTGCGCGTAGGCACTTTGACCATGTCCTGCCAACGGGTCTCATGCCCGGGCAGCAGCACCATCTGGGTGTGGTAGCCGGCCTGCTCAAGGGCCTGGCCCAGGGGCGCATGGCGGTGCGCGCGCCGGTGAACCCGTGGATCAGCAGCACCGCGACCTCGTCCTTGCGCGGAGCGGGTGCCTGCTGGGCATCCGCGGACAGTTGCGCTTGCGCTGGGACGTGCCCGTCCGTGGTGGTGGCCGCGTCGCTGTTGTTGGGGCTTGGTTGGGGGTACATCAGCCTGCCTTTCTGCCGCCTCACACCTCGAGACTAGTGCACAATTGGTTACAGGGAGCCACGCGGTCGGCGAACACCGCCCCGGCCCTGCGGTAACCTGCGATTCATCACCGACACCCGAAGGAACCCAAGAAACGTGCTGTATGACTTCCTCAAGCGGTTCGCGGTCCGCCCCCTGCTGAAGATCTTCTTCCGCATCGACCTGACCGGCACCGAGCACGTGCCGCCCACCGGCGCGGCGATCCTGGCCTCCAACCACCTGTCGGTCTCCGACTCGGTGTTCCTGCCCGCCAGCCTGGAACGGCCCGTGGTGTTCCTGGCCAAGGACGAGTACTTCAACGGCACCGTTGAAGGGGCGCTTCACGGCCTGGTTCTTCCGCTCGATCAACCAGCTGCCGATGGACCGCTCCGGGGGAGCGAAGTCGGCCCAGTCACTGGCCAGCGCCGCCGAGGCGCTGGCCGAGGGCAAGCTGCTGGGCATCTACCCGGAGCACCCGCTCCCCGGACGGCCGGCTGTACCGGGCCAAGCTCGGGGTGGCGAAGCTGGCCCTGGAAAGCGGGGCGCAGGTGATCCCGGTGGCGATGATCGACACCCACAAGGTCCAGCCCATCGGGCGGCGCATCCCGCGCCCGGGGCGGATCGGCATCCGCATCGGCCAGCCCCTGGACTTCTCCGACCGGCGCGGGCAGGCGCAGGATTCGCAGGTCTTGCGCCAGGTGGCCGACGAGATCCGCGAGGCGATCGGGCAGCTCTCCGGGCAGCAGTACGTCGACGTCTACGCCCCGCGCAAACGCTGAGCCGCCAGACCGCGACCGGGGC
>NZ_BAXF01000592.1:0-1177 GCF_001310435.1 Arthrobacter sp. JCM 19049
GGCCACCCGCGCCATTGCGGTGGGCACCTCGGCCTCGGCCATCACGTCCTTGGCGAAGGCCTTGGAGCCTCCAGCTGGGCGGCGGCCCGGCTGGGGCCAAAGACCGGGATCCCGGCCTCGGTGAGCACATCGGCCACCCCTGCGGCCAGTGGGGCCTCTGGACCGATCACCACCAGGTCGCTGGCCAGTTCCCGGGCCAGAGCCAGGACCGCTTCCGGGTCCTGGGCGTCGATGGCGTGCACCGGCACCTCACCGGCAATGCCGGCGTTGCCGGGGGCGCAATGCACCTGTTCAACGTAGGGGTCTTCGTTCAGTGCACGGACAATTGCATGTTCACGGCCGCCGGGGCCAATAACCAGTACCTTCACAGGCCTAGAGTTTACCGGACGGGGCATCGCCGCCGGGGGTGTGTGACCCGCTGATGAAACCGGCCGATCGCGGCGCTAGACTTGGCTCTGCGCGGCGGGCGGCGGCCCGCGGCGCAGTGGAGGGCAGGGCGAAAGGCGGCAGATGGCCATCAAGCGCAGAATAGATCCGGTCAACGGCAGGCAGGCGCTGAACCAGTGGGTGGCGGCCCAGCCGGTTGCGACGGATGCCGCCCAGACCACACAGCAGCCCCCGCTGCCCCGCCTGGTCCGGGCAATGGCGGTGCGCTTTGCGCTGGAGGAACTGGCCAGCCGGGCGGAGGGGAACTCGGTGGAAGTGCGGGTTCCGCCCTTTGGTGTGACCCAATGCATCCCCGGCCCCCGACACACCCGCGGCACTCCCCCGAATGTGGTGCAAATGAACGCCGAGGCGTTCCTATCCCTAGTCACGGGGCGGCTTTCCTGGCAGCAGGCGGTGGCCGACGCCCGGGTGGAGGCTTCCGGGCTGCGCGCGGACCTGTCTGCGCATCTACCGCTCTTTGAGTACGCTTAAGGGCATGGAGCAAAACCCCTCTCGTCCCCACGGCTCGGCGCAGCGCCCGGGGAAGTCCTTTGAAGTCGAAGTGAAGTCCTCCCCCAAGTTGTGGCCGATCCTCGCCACCGGCGGGGTCGCCGGCGCCTGGCCGGCACCATCATCGCCCTGCTGGGAGAACCCTCCCCGAACTACACCGTAGCCGCCACCGTCGGTTTCTTCGCCGCCTTCTGTGCCGCCATCGGCTTGGCCGTGGCCGCCGTTGTCTACCTGGTGCTGG
>NZ_BAXF01000593.1:0-1175 GCF_001310435.1 Arthrobacter sp. JCM 19049
CGAAGTCGATGATGGGGGTGCTGGCCGACGGGGTGCGACAGTTCGACCGACTCACCGGACGCCAGCTGGTCACCTATTCGGGCTGCTGCGCGGGATGGAGCGCGAGGAGGTCACCACCCGCACCGAGGACCTGCTGCGGGTCATGGACCTGGTCAACGACGGGGACAAGCTGGTGGTGGACTACTCCGCGGGGATGACCAAGAAGATCTCGCTGGCCACCGCGATGATCCACTCGCCGAAGCTGCTGGTGCTCGATGAGCCCTTCGAGGCGGTGGACCCGGTCTCGGCGGCGAACATCCGCGACATCCTGAACGAATACGTGAAGTTCGGCGGCACCGTGATCGTCTCCTCCCACGTGATGGACCTGGTGCAGCGCATGTGCTCGCACGTGGCCGTGATCGCCGACGGGGTGCTGCGCGCCTCGGGCACCGTGATGAGGTGCGCGGCGGGATGAGCCTGGAGGAGCGCTTCGTGGACCTGGTCGGCGGACGGGCACAGGGCGGAGGGCTGTCGTGGTTGCGCACATCCTCAAACTAAAGCTGACCCTGCTGCGCAACGGTTTCCGGCGCAGCACCTGGCAGTTGGTCGGGGTGATCATCGGTACGCTCTACGCCCTGGGCGTGGTGGCGATGCTGATCCTGGCCGCCTGGTTCTCCGCGGACCTGCAGTGGCTGAGCTACATTTCCATCCTGGCCAGCTCGCTGGTGGTGATCGGCTGGGCGATTGTCCCGCCGCTGCTGACCGGCGTGGACCTGACCCTGGAGCCGCAGCGCTTCGTGCACTTCGGCATTGAGCCCAAGACGCTGGGCCGGGCGCTGGTGCTGGCCGGGTTCGTCTCCATCCCGGCGCTGATCACGGTGCTGGCGATGGCCGGGTTCAGTGTGCTGTGGCGCCTGGATCCGGGCGTGCTGCTGCTGGCGCTGGTGGCGAACCTGGGCACCGCCGTGCTGGCGGTGTTCGGCTGCCAGTACCTGACCATCCAGCCACCGCGCTGCGCTCCAAGCGCCGCTTCCGCGAGGCCACGTTCCTGATCTTCTTCCTGCTGCTGGTGAGCCTGGGGCCGATCATCGGGATGCTCACCGAGGCGGCGACCAGCGCCCTTGACTGGATCGACCCGGTCGCCACGGTGTTGGCCTACACCCCGTTCGGCACCCTGGCGCGGTCGCCCCGGCGGC
>NZ_BAXF01000594.1:0-1178 GCF_001310435.1 Arthrobacter sp. JCM 19049
GCGACCTCCATGGCCAGGGTGGCCTTCTTGCCGCTGCCCACCGCCTCGGGCAGCACGGTGCCTTCAGCGGCTTGGTCTCCGCATCCTTGGCCAGCACGGTGCGCCGCGGGGAGGCGAAGGTTTCGGCGGTCTGCTCCAGCTCCCCGGAGACCACCTCACGCAGCCGGGCGTCGGAGCCCAGGATGGCTCGCAGCTCCTCGATCTCCTTGCGCAGCTGCTCGGCCTCGGCCTCCAGCTCGATGCGCGAATACTTGGTCAGCTGGCGCAGGCGCAGCTCCAGGATGTGGTTGGCCTGCGCCTCGGAGAGGTCAAAGACCGTCATCAGCCGTTCGCGGGCCTCATTGGTGGCCTCGGAGGAGCGGATGATCGCGATGACATCGTCAATGTCCACGATGGCGATCAGCAGGCCCTCGACAAGGTGCAGGCGTTCCTCCCGCTTGGCCAGCCGGTGCGTGGTGCGCCGGCGCACCACCTCCAGGCGGTGTTCGACGTACACCTGCAGCAGCTCGCGCAGCCCCAGGGTGCGCGGCTGGCCCTCGACCAGGGTGACGTTGTTGATCCCGAAGGAGTCCTCCATCGGGGTGTACTTGTACAGGCTGGCCAGCACCGCGTTCGGGTTGAAGCCGTTCTTCAGCTCGATGACCAGTTTCAGCCCGTGCTGCCGGTCGGTCAGATCCACCACGTCGGAGATGCCGGCAATCTTCTTGTTGCCCACCCCGTCCTTGATTTTCTGGATGACCTTCTCCGGGCCGACCGTGTAGGGCAGCTCGGTGACCACCAGGGCGGACTTGCGCGCCGAGATCTTCTCCAGCGCCACCTTCGCCCGGGTGCGGAACGCCCCGCGCCCGGTGCGGTAGGCGTCGCGGATCCCGTCCAGGCCCACAATGGTGCCCCCGGAGGGCAGGTCCGGGCCGGGGACGAACTTCATCAGGTCCTCGACCGTGGCCTCGGGGTGCTCGATCAGGTGGCGGGCCGCGGCGATCACCTCGCCCAGGTTGTGCGGGGCCATGTTGGTGGCCATGCCCACCGCGATGCCGGTGGCGCCGTTGACCAGCAGGTTCGGGAAGGCGGCGGGCAGCACCTCGGGCTGGGTGAACTGGTTGTCGTAGTTCGGCACGAAGTTGACCACGTCTTCGTCCAGGTTCGCGGTCATCGCCACCGCGGCCGCGGCCAGCCGG
>NZ_BAXF01000595.1:0-1175 GCF_001310435.1 Arthrobacter sp. JCM 19049
CTGGAGCAGGTGCGTGCCGGGTTGCGCGCATTGGGCAAGGCCGGGGCCCACGCCACGCCCGCTGAACTGCTGGACCTGGTGTACCCCGACCTTGATCCGCGCCTTGTCGGCGCGGCAACCCATTCGCTTGAGGCGCAACTGCACTACCTGGCGATCAACTCCTAGCCGCAAACGCGGCGCTACTTGGCCTCGGCGGCCTTCTGGGCGGCGTCGGCCAGCTTCGGCACGACGTTGTCGATGGCCCAGGACAGGGACAGCGGGGAGGCCGCGGAGACCGAAAGCACCTGCTGGTCGTTCTCCATGGCCACCAGCCCGCCGGTCTTGGAGGCCGGGATCTGGGCGAAGAGCTCGTTGCTCTTCAGCGCGTCCTGCACGGTGGTGCCCGAGGCGACCGAGGCGAAGAAGATGTCTGACTTCAGCTCATTGGCCTTCTCCGGGGACCATTCGAAGTAGAAGGAGCCTTCCGGGGTGTTCTGGGTGACCACTTCGGCCTGCTTCATGCCCAGCGAGGTCAGGAAGCGCGGGCGGTTGTCCTCCCCGGCGTACAGGCTGATGGTCTTGGGCTGGGACAAATCCCCGGCGATGAAGCTGGTGTCCTTGAAGACCGGGTACTTCTCGGCCTGCCCGGCCAACTCACCTTCCAGGTCCTTGATCAGCTGCTGCGCCTGCTCGTCCTTGCCCAGCAGCTCGCCGGCCGCTTCGGTGGTCTGCTGCCAGCTGGTCAGGTAGTTGGCCTCGATCGGCCCCACGGTCGGAGCGATCTTGGACAGCTTGTCGTACTCCTCCTTGGTCAACCCGGAGTACGCGGCGAAGATGGCCTGCGGCTTGGCCTGGGCGATCGCCTCGAAGTCGATCCCGTCGGCGACGGAGAACTGCGTCGGCGCGTTCTCGGAGCGATCTGCGCGCCCAGCTCCTTGAGCTTGGCGTCCTTCCAGTCGGTCGAGTTGTTGGCGTTCTGCCCCCAGATGTCGCTGTCCATGCCGACCGGAACGGTGTCCAGGGCCAGCAGGCGTCGGCATTGACCCAGGAGATCGTGGCGATGTCCTCGGGCACCTGGTCGAAGGTGGTTTCCCCATAGATGTGCTCGATGGCGATCGGGCCGGAGGCGGCAGCGCTGCTCTGCTGCGCATCCTTCGCGGTGTCCGCGGCGCAGCCGGTCAGGGCCAGCGCGGTGG
>NZ_BAXF01000596.1:0-1176 GCF_001310435.1 Arthrobacter sp. JCM 19049
TGCTCGACGCCTCGGGCAGCGGGGGAAGCCCGGCAAAAGTGCAGACCATGTCCGCCCAGGCGCTCAGGTGCGCCCCCAGGTCCTCAGTGGCGGGGGACCAGGAGACCCGCAGTTCGATGTCCACGCTGGTCTCGTCGGTGGCCATTTGCCCGAAGGATTCGGAAATCACCCGGGTGGCGGTGCCGCCGGCCGAGTGGTAGCCGGCCTGCCGGCCGCGCAACGCGTCCTCAAACCAGCTCCAGGCCACGGAGGAGAGCATCGTGTCCTGGCCCATGTCCTCTTCCATGCGGGCCCGGATGTAGGTGACCACCCGGAAGGTGCCGTTCCACAGGTCCTGGCTGGCCGGGTCGTAGAGCAGCACGAAGCGGCCGGTGGCCAGGGAATGGTGTTCTTCCAGCAGCGGCGTCTTGGCGAATTCCTGGCCGTATTGGCCGTGCAGTGAGCGTGAATGCTGTTCCACCTCGCCGCTCAGGGCCAGGGCGTAGGGCGCCAGGCGCAGCGGCGCCGGGATTTCGGCGATGCGCAGCTCCTGGCGGACTTTGGCGCGCGAGAGTTCCTCCAGGGCCCGGCGGAAGGCCTGGGGAACGGGCTTTTGCTGTTGCTCGCGGTTCACATTTCCGAGTCTAAGGCGCACCGTAACCGGGGTTGGGTTACGGCACGCCGGGAAGACCTATTTGGCGTGGTGGGCCGCCAGTTCGCTGTTCAGCGCCGCGATGAACGCCCGCACGTCATCCTCGGTGGTGTCAAAGGAGCACATCCAGCGCACGTGCCCGGCGGCGCGGTCCCAGTCGTAGAAGCGGAACGTCTCGCGCAGCTTGTCGGCCACGGCGTTGGGCAGTTGGGCGAAGACGCCGTTGGCCTGCACCGGGTAGACCAGTTCGGCGCCTGCGAGCCTGCACGGCCTGGCCCAGCAGCGCGGCCATGGCGTTGGAGTGGGAGGCCGAACGGTGCCACAAATCGGTGCCGTACAGCTCCAGCAGCTGGGCGGAAATGAAGCGCATCTTGCTGCCCAGCTGCATGTTCATCTTGCGCAGGTACTTCATGTCGGCGGCCAGTTCGGTGTGCAGGGTCAGCACGCCCTCGCCCAGCAGCATCCCGTTCTTGGTGCCGCCCAGGGACACGATGTCCACCCCCACGTCGGTGGTCAGCGCGCGCAGCGGCACCCCCCAGGCTGGC
>NZ_BAXF01000597.1:0-1175 GCF_001310435.1 Arthrobacter sp. JCM 19049
CCAGCGCGGTGACCAGGGGTGCGGTGAGACCCGATGCCAGGGCGGCGCCGACAAAACAGCGCGGTGGAGTACAGGCCCATCATCAACCCCGCACGGTGCGCAAAGTCCTGTTTGATGGCTGCGGGCATCACCACATTGCCCACCGCGATCGCGGCGCCAACCAGCACGGTGCCGGCGAACAGGGCCAGCAGGCTGGGGTGCAGGCGAAGCAGGATTCCCGCCGCGAGCGTCAGCATGGTCACCCCCAGCAGCCGGTGCATCCCGATCCGACGGGTCAGCCCGGGGGTGAGGAACGCGAAGAGCCCGAAGGCGAAGACCGGGATGGTGGTGAGCAGGCTTGCCGCGGTGGCCGACAGTCCCAGCGTCTGGCGGATCTCTGCCAGGAGCGGGCCGATCGCCGCCACGCCAATGCGCAGGTTCAGGCCGATCAGGATCAACCCCGCACCGAGCAGCAGTAGCGCCCACCGGCCATGGGCGCGTTCGGCGGGCTGGCCCACCTCCGGGGCGGAGGGAGGTTCACCGCCGGGCACGGGATAGGTTTCCAGGGCAGCGGCGTCTTCGGGGCGCGGGGTCATCGGATCCTTGCTTCAACATCGTTCGGGGGGATAAAAGTGCGTTGGGCCAGATCCCTGGCCTTGGTCGCCGGCCTAAGGCGCGGTGGTGCACTGTGCTTCAATGTTTTCGCCCGTCACCCCTGACGCTCAACCGGTAGAGTGACTCTTGATGCTGAAAACTCGCCACGACCTGCTTTCACCCGAGCAGACGCTGCTGCTCGGGCATGATCACTTCACGCCCGCCCACCTTCACGATGAAGGCCACCTGGTGTATCCGGCCACCGGCGTGCTATCCATGCTCACCGATGCCGGATCCTGGATTGCCCCCTGGAACCGTGCGGTGTGGATCCCCGGAGGGTTCATGCATCAGCACCGCGCCCACGGCAACACCGACATGCGGATCGTTTTCATGGGTGAGCGTTTCGCCACGCTACTGCCCGAACGCCCGGCCGTGCTGGCCGTCTCGCCACTGGCCCGTGAGGCCACCCTTGCCCTGACCGGGCAGCGGCGGCGGGCCGCGGCGGTGCGTGACCGGTTGCGCATGGTGATCATTGATGAACTCACCGTGACGCCGGAACAGCCCCTGCACCTGCCCGAACCGCACAACGACCGGCTGCGCGG
>NZ_BAXF01000598.1:0-1170 GCF_001310435.1 Arthrobacter sp. JCM 19049
CGCCGCTTAGCCGCGCAGTGCCCGGCGCACGGTGTCGGTGCGCTGTTCCGGGTTGCCGACCTGCACCTCGGCGGCCAACACGCTCAGCCCGTGTTCGGAAACGGTGACCGGGGAAATCTTCAGGATCGCCACCTCCGGGTGGTTGTCCTTCAGCAGCGCCACCCGGTTCAGCAGGTCCTTCAGCGCCGCCAGGTCCACCTGCGGCAGCCCTGGTAGCCGAAGAGCCGGGCGCTGCTGCGTGGACGGTGGATCAGGTCCTCCAGGTCCTGCACGGACAGCGGAGCCACCCCGTGCGCCCAGTCATCGAGCAGGTTCACCGGGTCCCCGGAGAGCCCGAAGGAGATCACCGGCCCCAGCAGCGGGTCCTCCACCGCCCGGATCACGCAGGCCTGCCCGGCCTCGGCCATGGACTGCACCTCCAGGGCCTGTACCCCCCACTGCCCCATGGCCTGGAACATGTGGGCGTAGTTGGCCCGCAGCGTGGGTTCGTCGGTGATGTTCAGCCGCACCCCGCCCAGATCCAGGCGCTGGCGCAGGTAGGGTCATCGGCCTTCAACGCCACCGGCCAGCCCAGCCGGTGCGCGGCCGCGACCGCCTCATCGGCGCTGTTCACCGCCTGGGATTCCAGCACCGGGATCCCGTAGTGGGCCAGCAGCGTGCTGGCCTGGTCGTAGTCCAGTTCGCGCAGCGTGGTGCCCGGGATCTGGGCGGTGAGGGTTTTCAGGTAGTCCTCTGCCCCGTCGCGTCGATGCCCTCCGGTTCGGGCAGCGCGTCGTGTTCGACGTTCAGCCACTGCCGGTAGCCGTGCGCCTTGTCCAGGGCCCGCACCGCCGCGGCCGGGGAGGTGAACACCGGCAGCCCGTGGTGCACCCCGGTGCCGATGCTGCGGTCCGAACGCCCGGAGAGCACCACCAGCACCGGTTTGCCGCAGCCGGCGAAGCGGCCCAGCTCCCCCAGCAGTGCGTTGTCGCTGATGCCGGGCACCGGCAGCAGGGCGATGATCACCGAATGCACGGTGGCATCCTGCACCAGCTGCTGCACCCGTTCGCGCAGCAGCGGCAGGGCCCGGGACTGGCCCAGCTGAAGTCCAGTTCGCGCTCGTCCGCGGCGGCGCTGAGGGTGCGGCTGACCGCCACATCGCAGGTGACTTCCGCCAGGGTGAGCGAATTG
>NZ_BAXF01000599.1:0-1166 GCF_001310435.1 Arthrobacter sp. JCM 19049
CGATGCCCACCAGCACGGCCAGCAGGCACAGCTGGAAGAACGCCGGTTCCAGGGTGGAGGCGACCTTGCGCTGGATGATGTTCTGCTCCTGCACCGGGACATCCTCAAAGATGGCGGTGCCGGTGCCGGTCAGCGGCTGGCCGAAGCCGTCCCAGTCATCCAGGATCCGCACGCCCGGCGCGGTGCGTTCCACGACCGCGTACTGCCGCCCCTCCACGCCGTCCGTGGAGGCCATCACCACCACCCAGTCGGCGAAGATGGAGCCGGTGGTGTAGTACTTTTCCCCGCGCAGCACCCACCCGGCCCCGGTGTTGATCAGCTTGGTGTTCGTGGCGCCCAGGGCGTTGCCGCCGCGTTCGGTGGCGGCGTTGCCGAAGATTTCGCCGGCCAGCACCCGCGGGAACCAGCGGTCCTGGAATTCGGCGGGCTGCAGCGCGATGGTCTCCACGAAGGAGAAGTGGCTGCGCAGCAGGTGGGCGACGTTGGAGTCGGCGGCCGCCAATTCGATCAGCAGCCGGAACAGGTCGGTGTGGCTCACCGGCGTTCCGCCGTGGCTGGCCGGGACCCGCAGCGCCGTGAAGCCGGCGTCCTTGAGCCACGCCACCTGCTGGTAGGGCAGTTCACGGTGTTGTTCGCGCTCCCGGGCGCCTGGGCGATGCGGGTGAAGACCGGGCGAAAGCGTTCCAGCAGGCGTTGGTAGACCGCTTCGTCGCTGGTGGCCTGGATGGCGTGGGTGCTCATGCTCCTCTTTTCGTGACGGGGGAAGTTCGTCGTTCGTCGGTGGCCGGGCGCTTCCCGGCCGGGCTCGGGTTCAGCCGGCGGCAGGGCACAGTTCACGCAGAACCTGCCCGGGGTTCGCCGCCAGCAGGGTGCGGGTGTAGGGGTGGGCCGGTTCGGTGAACACCTGGTGCACGCTGCCGCTCTCCACCAGCTCCCCGCGCCGCATGACCCCCACATGGTGGCTGATGCGTTCCACCACATGCAGGTCGTGGGAAATGAACAGGTAGGTCAGCCCGTGCTCGCGCTGCAGGGACTGGAGCAAGGCCAGGATCTGCTCCTGGGTGAGCACATCCAGTGCGCTCAGCGCCTCGTCCAGCACCAGGATCTCGGCCCGGACGCCAGCGCCCGGCGATCGCCACCCGCTGCGCTGTCCGCCGGAGAGCTGG
>NZ_BAXF01000600.1:0-1168 GCF_001310435.1 Arthrobacter sp. JCM 19049
CGAACTGGAGGCCGGGGACTCGGGGCTGCGCACCTTCGTCTCCGTGCAGGCTCCCTGGCCATGAGCGCCATCTACAAGCACGGCTCCGAGGAGCAGAAGCAGCAGTGGCTGCCGCAGATGGCCGCCGGCGAGGCCATCGGCTGCTTCGGGCTGACCGAGCCCACCGCAGGCTCGGATCCCTCCAGCATGACCACCTTCGCCCGCCGTGACGGGCAGGACTGGGTGCTGAACGGAACCAAGCGCTGGATCGGGCTGGCCAACGTGGCCAAGGTCGCCGTCATCTGGGCGCAGACCGATGAGGGGATCCGCGGTTTCGTGGTTCCCACCGACACGCCCGGGTACTCGGCCACCCCGATCGAGCCGAAGCTATCGATGCGCGCCTCGATCCAGTGCGAAATCGAGCTGAGCGACGTGCGCCTGCCTGCCGATGCGGTGCTGCCGCACGTCACCGGGCTCAAGGGGCCGTTCTCCTGCCTGAACGAGGCCCGCTACGGCATCATCTGGGGCTCCATGGGCGCCGCCCGGGACGCGTTCGAGGATGCCCTGGCCTACTCGCAGACCCGCATGCAGTTCGACAAGCCGCTGGCCGGCTACCAGATGACCCAGCAGAAGCTGGTGGACATGGCCCTGGAAATCAACAAGGGTTTCCTGCTGGCCCTGCACATTGGCCGGATGAAGGACGCCGGAACCCTGGACCTGCACCAGATCTCGGTGGGCAAGCTGAACAACTGCCGCGAGGCCATTGAAATCTGCCGGGAGGCGCGCACCATCCTGGGCGGCAACGGCATCACCATGGACTACTCGCCGCTGCGCCACGCCAACAACCTGGAATCGGTGCGCACCTACGAGGGCACCGATGAGGTGCACACCCTGATCCTGGGCAACAAGCTCACCGGGTGCCGGCCTTCCGCTAGGACCGGCATTGCGTCGGGGACGGCAAGCAGCCGCCCCGGCGCGGCGTCCCAAACACGAACCGTCACCAGCACCGCCTCCTCCAGCGGGCAGCATCTAGAAAGTCAGGCATATGAAGGAACAGAACACCGTGGTCGAGCTGCGTCAATTCCTCGATGGCCAGTGGGTTCCCGGCCAGGGGCAGCAGGTCAGCTCCAGTGCTGCGGCCACCCCCGAACGAACCCTCGCCCAGGGGGCGGCGGCCACCGCCGCACAG
>NZ_BAXF01000601.1:0-1164 GCF_001310435.1 Arthrobacter sp. JCM 19049
TTCGCTTCCGAACGCAGGCGCAGCGCTTGGCCGGGCCCGGGCGGCGCAGGTCAAGGTAGCGGTGGCGCAGACGCGCCTCCTCGCCGACCTCGACGTGCTCATCGATCTGGAACGGCAGCGGCGCGGAGGTGTTCAGCACCTCAACCTCATCGGCCAGGACTTCGATCTCACCGGTCGGGATGGCCGGGTTCTCATTGCCCTCGGGGCGGCGTTCGACCTTACCGGTCACCTTCAGCACGAACTCATTGCGCAGCGGGTGGAAGTCCTCCTCGTCGCGCACCACGACCTGGGCGATGCCCGAGGCGTCGCGCAGATCCAGGAACGCGACACCGCCGTGATCGCGACGACGTGCGACCCAGCCGGTGAGGGTGACCTGCTGTCCAATGTGCTCGGCGCTTAGTTCGCCCAGCTGATGAGTGCGTAGCACTACGGTCCTTTCAGTCGAAAAAGGGGGAAATCCTGTGAAGCAGGGTGCAGGCGGGGATATTGCCGCCAGCCACCCGTGGGGTTTTCTACGTGTGAGTTTAGTGCACGGCGCTAGCTGACAACATTTGTCAGGTCCTCGGCAGGCGGGGTCCAGGTGGCCGGGTCGGCGCTGAGCTGCTCGCCGGAGCGGATGTCCTTCACCTCGTGGGTGCCATCGGCGTGGGTGAACCACACGAAGGGAATCCCGCGGCGATCAGCGTACTTGATCTGCTTGCCGAACTTTTCGGCGCTGGCCGCCACCTCGCAGGCGATCCCGCGCTCACGCAGCGCCGCGGCCACGTCCTGGGCCTCGTGCCACGCCTCGTCGTTGGCCAAGGTCACATAAACCACCGACGGCACCGAGCGGGCCGCGGTGACCAGCTCCTCGGCCAGGATGCGCGAAACCAGGCGGGTCACCCCGATGGACAGGCCCACCCCCGGGTAGGTCTTCTTGCCCTTGGAGGCCAGCGACTCGTAGCGTCCGCCGGAGCAGATCGAGCCCAGGGACTCGTGGCCCACCAGCACGGTCTCGTACACGGTGCCGGTGTAGTAATCCAGGCGCGGGCGATGGACAGGTCGGCGACGACGTTGCCCGGGGCGCGCCTGGAGGCGGCGGCAATCACCTGGGAGAGCTCGTCCAGCCCGGTTTCCAGCAGCTCGTGCTCCACGCCCAGGGCGCGTACCTGCTCCACGAAGGAG
>NZ_BAXF01000602.1:0-1161 GCF_001310435.1 Arthrobacter sp. JCM 19049
GCCTTTGCCGCCCACCACGGGGTGAGTCCCAGCCGCTACCGGCAGCAGCTCGCCGGCTAGGGCCCGCCGCGCCGCTGCCGGATTTTCACCGCCCACAGGCCAGGTCTGCACCCGATGCCAAGTGGTGTGCGCGCAATGCCAAGACACCTGCGGCGCCCCTCACAGATGCTGGGATGGTCATCGTCTGGAATGGGGAAAACCAATGGGTATCGAACAGCGCACCTTGACCGTGCCGGCCCTCGTTGTCATGATCATCGCGGCCAGCGCGCCGCTGACGGTGGTCGCCGGCGGGGTGAGCACCAACTTCGCCGTCACCGGGCTGCTGGGGGTGCCCCTGTCCTTCGTCGTGCTCGGGGCGATCCTGCTGGTGTTCGCCATCGGCTACACCGCCATGAGCCGGCATGTGAGCAACGCCGGCGCCTTCTACGCCTACATCGCCCAGGGGCTGGGCAAGCCGGCCGGGTGGGTGCCGCGATGGTGGCGGTGGTCAGCTACAACCTGATGCAGATCGGCATCTACGGTCTGTTCGGCTTCGCCGCGGCCTCCTTCGTCAACGCGGTGCTGGGCACCGCGATCCCGTGGTGGGTGTGCGCCCTGGTCGCCTGGGCGCTGGTGGCCATGCTGGGGGTGAACCGGGTGGACTTCTCCGCCAAGGTGCTGGGCATCGTGGTGGGCCTGGAGTTCCTGGTGGTGATCATCTTCGACGTGGTGGCCGTGGCCCAGTCCCCGCAGGGGGTCAGCAGCACCGGTTTTGCCACCGGGGACCTGTTCATGCCCGGCATCGGCGCGGTGCTCGCGTTCTCGATTGCCGCGTTCATGGGCTTTGAGTCCGGCACGATCTACAACCAGGAGGTCAAGGACCCCAAGCGCACCGCGCAGCTGGCCACCATCATCGCGGTGAGCATCATCGCCTGCTTCTACGCCCTGTCCTCCTGGGCGGTGCTGGTGGCCCTGGGCCCGGACCAGGTGGTGGGCGCCTCCCAGGAGCACGGCCCGGATCTGATCTTCGTGTTCCTGGCCAGCCATGCGCCGGCTGGTTCATCGACCTGGCCAACCTGCTGTTCATCACCAGCCTGTTCGCCGCGCTGCTGGCCTTCCACAACGTGGTGGCCCGGTACTTCTACGCGATGGGCCGCGGCGGCGCGCTGCCCCGGGTCCTGG
>NZ_BAXF01000603.1:0-1156 GCF_001310435.1 Arthrobacter sp. JCM 19049
GGGGTCTGCTGAAGGTTTGGTTGATACTTCGACCGCATAACCTCGATAAGGTTGTGCTCAAACGAAGGAAGACCCCATGCCCAAGAATGTCTACACCGATGAGTTCAAGCGCGATGCCGTGGCGCTGGTGGAAGCAGGGATTCCCCAGAAGCAGGTCTGTCAGGATTTGGGGATCTCCAGGACAGCGCTGCAGTCCTGGGTGCGCGATACTCGGTTCCATTCCCATGGAATGACACCGTCCACCGACCCGGAAGAACGCAAGGAAATGTCCCAGGCGTTCAAACGAATCCGGGAGCTGGAGATGGAGAACGAGGTGCTGCGCAAAGCAGCAGTGTACCTCTCCCAGCCGCATATCCGCTCCCCAAAATAATGGGCCCGCTCGTCCGTGAATTGATCGCCAGAACAGGCAGGAAACGTGTGCCTGTGGTGGTGACGTGCTTAGGTCCTGGGATTCAGTACTCAAGCGTATTACAAGTGGCTGAAATGTCCCGTCTCGGCGCGGGATGTTGAAGAGCAGGAGCTGACCGCGAAGCTGCGTGAGCTGCACGAAGACGACCCCGAAGGCGGGTACCGGGTACTGGCCGATGACCTCGAGGACCTGGGCTACCAGGTCTCCGAGCGCAGGATGTGCCGGCTGTGCAACAAGGCTGGAATCAGCTCGGTGACCAGCAAGCGTCGGCGCAAGTGCACCCCGGCTGGTCCGCCGGTGCATGATGACCTGGTGCAGCGGAATTTCACCGCCGAGCACTCCAACCAGCTGTGGCTGACCGACATCACGGAGCATCACACCGGTGAGGGCAAGCTATACCTGTGTGCGATCAAGGACATGTTCAGCAACCGGATCGTGGGCTACTCGATGGACTCGCGGATGAAGGCTCAGCTGGCGGTCAACGCCTTGCAGATGGCGGTGGCGCACCGTGGATACCCACGTGGGGTTCGGGTGCACAGCGACCGTGGCAGTCAATTCCGTTCCCGGAAATTCACCCAGGCCCTGGAAGCCCACGGGTTGGTCGGGTCGATGGGCCGGGTCGGTGCGGGCGGTGACAATGCGGCCATGGAATCGTTTTTCAGCCTGTTGCAGAAGAACGTGCTGGATCGTCGCTGGTGGACCACCCGCCAGCAACTGCGCCTGGCGATCGTGGGGTGGGTGGAGGGG
>NZ_BAXF01000604.1:0-1157 GCF_001310435.1 Arthrobacter sp. JCM 19049
GGCGCTTGAGGGCCCGACGCTCGTCCTCGCTCATGCCGCCCCACACGCCGGCATCCTGGCCGGACTCGATGGCCCACTGCAGGCAGGTTTCCACGACTTCGCAACGGCGGCAGACGCTCTTGGCCTCTTCGATCTGCAACAAAGCCGGTCCAGTGTTCCCCACGGGGAAGAACAGCTCCGGGTCCTTGTCCAGACACGCCGCGCGGCTACGCCAATCCATGCTTATTGATGCTCCTTGAAATTGCCGGGAGGTCCATCCGGGTTCCACGTCCGCAGGGATCGGCTGGCAATGCTGCAACGGCCGGGGGAGTGGAACTCGTGTCGCTGTGTGCGAGACGAACCGAAATCTTCATAATGTCCGGCAAGCACTGACTTCCGGAACCAACTTCATAAGGTTTTCATGTTACAGGTAAGTAAACAAGGGTCGTTTTGGGGAAATCAGCGGTAAACCCTGAGTGCTTAGTCACAAACCGCACTACGAATCATTGCGTACCGCAGCGGCCCGAATTTGACAATGGGTTCCTGAATCACATTTCGGTCCAAGTGGCGCTGTTTGGCAGATCCCGCGGGGAAACGATAGATTTAAACCCGTGAGCAACAACGAACTTTCCGGTGCCCGTCCCGCCAGCGTGAAGACCGTGGCGGCACTGGTGCTGCTCGAAGCGGTGGCCGTGCTGGCCTATGGCATCAACTACCTGATGCACATCAACGACCCCGGCGTGCTGAACATGTCCGGGCGCATCTTCATGGTGGTCCTCTGCCTGGCCGCCGGCGTCTGGCAGGGTTGGGTGGCTTTCAGCTTCTTCAAGGGCCGGGCCTGGACCCGGGCCGCGATCGTGGCCTGGCAGCTGTTCCAGGTGATCCTGGCGACCACCTATTTCCAGACCGAGCTGATTGGCGCGGCCGTGGCCGCGTTCTTCGTGGCCGCCATCGCCTGGTACTGCTCTTCGCCCCGCAGACCACCGCGTTCCTCGGCGACCGCAAGACCCAATAGCCGCCCACCCCGCCACCGTCACCTCAAGATGATTGCGGCCGGTGGGGCGGCGTCGCGCCTCGACGAGTGGGCGTTTCAGGGGTGGGGGATCAGCACCTGCCGCGGCTGACCGGCAATGCTGCACACCGCCCGCCACGATCCATCGGCTCGCTCCGCTTCCGCG
>NZ_BAXF01000605.1:0-1160 GCF_001310435.1 Arthrobacter sp. JCM 19049
CTGGCGCTGCCCGCCCGAGAGCTGGGAGGGGTAGCGTTGCTGAACTTGCCGAGCCCCACCAGCTCGAGCAGTTCGCGGACCTTGTGCGCGCTGTCCTTCTTGGACATCCCGCTCAGTTCCAGCGGGTAGGCCACGTTCTGGGCGGTGGTGCGTGAATCGAAGAGATTCGCGTGCTGGAACACCATCCCGATGCGCCGGCGGGTTTCGCGCAGCTGGCTGTCGCCGATGTTGGTCAGCTCCTGGCCGTTGACGGCAACCGTTCCGCTGGTGGGTTGATCCAACAGGGTCAAACACCGAACCAGGGTGGATTTGCCGGCACCGGAGTGTCCGACAATGCCGTGGATTTTCCCGGTGGGGACTTCGAGGCTAACCCCGTCAAGGGCAACAACGGTATCGCTGCCTTGGCGGTAGACCTTGCGCAGGTCCTTGATCGTAATCACAGGGTGGTGGTCCTTCAATTCTCAAGGGTAAAGAGAGTACCCCCAATTGAATCACCGTCGAATATTATCGACCGAATCGCCCTGCACATTCGGTAATGCGCCGTAAAGCTCCGCTATCTCACGGATGGGGTCGAAGAATCTTTGAGTGAACATCATTCACAAAAAAGGATGGACGCCCGCCGGGCTCGTGGCGGCCATCACGGGCCGCTGGGCACGGCTGTGAATTAGGTCTCGAAGCGCCTAGGAATCCTTGATGGGCCAGGCGCCGTCGACGACCGCCTCGGGCTTGGTGCGGCGCAGGTACTGCTGGAAATTCTCGGCGTGCTCCCGGGCCCAGCGGATCTGCTGGCCGTGCAGCTCGGCCGGATCCACCAGCAGGTCCGGGTAACGGGAGGCCAGGGCGCGGGCCACCCCAACGCAGGCGACCGCATCCGCGAAGGAGGTGTGCGCGTTCTCCAAGACCACCCCATAGTGCTGGCACGCCGCCTCCAGGGTGCGCTTGCCCTTGCGATAGCGGTCCATTTGCCGGTCCAGGACGTAGGGGTCGATCACGTTGCCCGGGATGAAGGGCACCAGCTCGTGGCGCAGTGCCTCGGTGTGCAGGACCGAGAAGTCATAGGAGGCATTGAAGGCAATGATCGGTGCCTGCTGGGACGCGAACTGCAACAGGTTCAGGATTTCGCCCAACCCCCCGCGCGGCCGCGACGCCCTCGGCGCGCG
>NZ_BAXF01000606.1:0-1155 GCF_001310435.1 Arthrobacter sp. JCM 19049
ACACGTGCACTTCGACAAAGAGAACAGTGCCGGCACGTATAAAGGCGGGTACGGATTCTCACCCATGATCGCCATGGCCGACTACGGCAAGACGAATGGAACCGGCGAAGTGTTGGCCGTGCAGTTGCGTCCGGGAAACCGGGGCGCAAATTCCGCGAAATCCCATATTGAAGTCCTCAACCAGGCGTTGGCGCAGCTGCCTGATGATTTCTATGACGAGCACGGAAACCTGCATGGAGAGAAGATTCTGGTCCGCACCGATAGTGCCGGCTCGTCCCGTGAGTTCTTGCACCACCTGCAGTCGTTGGGGATTCAGTTCTCCACTTCGTATTCGTTGCCGGTGCTCAAGGAGCGGTTCATCCGGTGGATCGATGAGAAGAAGTACTGGGAACCGGCCCTGACCGCTGGCGGGGAGCAGCGTGATGATGCGTGGGTGATCGACGCGAGCAAGGTGATCGAGCTGAAGGACTACCCACCAGGAACAAGGATTTATTTGCGGGCTGAGCCGTTGCATCCCGGGGCGAAAGCGACTTTGTTCGATACGGACGGGAACAGGGTGACCGCGTTCTTGACCAATAGCCCGCGGTTCAACGTGGCGTTCCTCGATGCCCGGCACCGGGCGCGTGGCCGGTGCGAGAACAGGATCAAAACGCTGAAGAGCACGGGGTTGGGCAAACTGCCTTATTGGTCTTTTACCGCGAACCAGGCATGGGCTGATCTGGCAATGTTCGCAGTGAATCTGGTGTCCTGGCTGCAACTTGCCGTGCTGCCCGGCGGGCATGAAGCTGGGTACTGGGATCTGAAAAGGTGGCGGTACCGGCTGTTTTCGATAGCCGGGAAGATTGTCTCTGGCGGCCGGCAACGCCGGCTGCTGATCCCCAAAAATGCGCCGGAAGCTCAGCTGCTATTCCAGCTTCAGCAGAATATTAGGTTGCTGTTCCAGCGGTGGCGGCACGGCGAGCTCGCTGCCTGAACTGGCGGTTGTCCTGTTATTTCTTTGGTTTCGAAAGGTCAGTTCAGTCCAGGTTGGTGGAGCCTGGCACCCGGCGCTGGTGGTTCCGGCGCTCTTGGTCGTGCGCGCAACCGGAAACGGCCACCGGGAATCACTCGGTAATGGATTTCGGTGGCCGTGTAAGGCGTGATGAAACATCTGGG
>NZ_BAXF01000607.1:0-1153 GCF_001310435.1 Arthrobacter sp. JCM 19049
TGCGGGCCTGCTCGGCGTCATCCAGGATCCAGGTGTCCGAGCCGATGGAGACGACCTCGGTGTTGTCCGAGGCGTGGGCGGTCACTACGACCAGTTCGGCACCGAGCTTGGCGCTCAGGTCGGCGGCGCGGCGCGCGGCCTTCAGTGCGGTTTCCGAGCCGTCAACGCCCACGATGATGGTTTCAGACATAATGCGTTTCTCCTTGGGTTGATGTTCCAGTTCTGTGCGTAGCACGCGCTTGTGCACACCACTCTATGTGATGCGTGCCACGTGAAAGTCCTTAGTCGGCGTGCTTCTTGAGGAATTCGACCGAGCGCTGCCAGGCCTGCCGGGCGTATTCGGGCTTGTAGTTGCCCGCCGGGTTCTGGTCATTGTGGAAGGCGTGGTCCGCGTCGTAGTAGTAGAAGGTGACCTCCGCCCCGGATTCGCGGCGGATCTGCTCTTCCTGGGCCCGGGCGTCCTCGACGGGGTAGAACCCGTCATGGATGGCGTAGTGGCCTGGATGGCGGCCTTGACGCCCGTGTAGTCATCCGGCACCGCCTGGCCCACCCCGTAGAACGGGACGGCGGCGGAAATCTTCTCCCCCTGCTGGGCAGCCAGGTTCAGCACGAAGCCACCACCCATGCAGAAGCCGATCGCACCGACCTTGGTGGAGGTGACCTCCTCGCGCCCCAGCAGGTAGTCCACGGCTCCGGCCAGCAGCCGGGCGCTTCGGCCTCGGGCAGCTCGCTCATCATCTTGGCCGCTTCATCCCCGTCATGGGTGATCCAGCCGCCAAAGAGGTCCGGGGCCAGGGCGACGAACCCCTCGGCGGCCAGTCGGTCCGCCACGTCGCGGATGTGGTCGGTCAGGCCCCACCATTCCTGGATCACAATCACCCCGGGTCCGCGCCCGGATTCGGGCACCGCCAGGTATCCGTGGGCCTCGCCGTCGACCGAGTCGAAGGTGACGTTCTGATGGGGAGTTTTGACAGCCATGACACATCCTTAGTCGGGGTGACTTGAACTTTGATAACAGTCTATGTAATCGCCGGAGCCTTTGGCATTAATCGGTATCACAAAATCCAGCGGTTTCCGCACGTATTCGGCCCCCGGAATGAGACAACGCCGCCGGGCACCGCCACGGGGCGGAGACTCGACGGCGTTGGGCGGG
>NZ_BAXF01000608.1:0-1147 GCF_001310435.1 Arthrobacter sp. JCM 19049
GACTACACTGGCAGGGTGAGTGATCAAGCAGAACCCGCCAATCCCCCGCCGCCTCTTCCCCTACCCCGCGCCGCGGGCGTCCCCGGGATGCCGCGCGCGATCAGCAGATCCTCACCTGCGCCCAGCAGGTGCTGGCCGAGCAGGGGTTTGCCCAATTCACCATGGATGAGGTGGCCGCGCGCATCGGCGCCTCGAAGGCCACCGTGTACCGCCGCTGGTCCTCGCGCACCGAGCTGCTGGCCGCGGCGATCAGCTCCCTGGAATGGAACACCGCGGCCCCGGACACCGGGTGCTGCGCGAGGACCTGATCCAGCTCACTGCCATCTGGTTCGCCCAGGATCCGATGCGCGATGCGATCTTCGTGAACCTGTTGGCGGCCCTGCCCAGCGACGAGCAGCTGCACGAGCTGTACATGGCCAATATCGCCACCCCGCGGGCGCACCTGGTGCATACCGTGGTGGAGCAGGCACGGGCCGCGGGGAGCTGGGCGCGCAGTCCAGCACCCAGTCCACCCGGGGCATCCTGCCGGCCATGGTTTCCACCGTCTGGTGGTCGAACGCCGCCCGGTGGACCGCGCCTATGTGGAAAGCGTGGTGGACGAAGTAATCCTGCCCGCGATGCATCACCAGAAGTAGCCCCGCCCCCTGGCTGCCGGCGGTGCCGGAGCTCACCCCGCCACCGTATTGCCATTAACGAAACTGCTCAGTATCGTTAATGGCAATACGGTGGCCGCTGCTGTGCGCCGCCCCGTATCCACACCCCTTGGCAGGGAACAGATGGCAGGCAATGACTAAAGAACTTCTGGAGAACCGCGAGACCACTCGCACCGGCGGCTTCAAGCTCGTCTTCGCCGGACTCATCTTGGCCGTGCTGCTCAACGCACTGGACCAGACGATCGTGGCCACCGCGCTGCCAACCATGGTCGGTGAACTGCACGGATTCGACCAGCTGGCCTGGGTGATCACCGCCTACGTGCTGGCCTCCACCATTGGGCTGCCGATCTACGGCAAGCTCGGCGACCAGTTCGGGCGCAAGCCGGTGTTCGTCTTCGCGATCGCGGTCTTCCTGGCAGGCTCGGTGCTCAGCGGGATGGCCGGATCCATGCCGCTGCTGATCGCCTTCCGCGCCCTGCAGGGCCTGGGCGGCG
>NZ_BAXF01000609.1:0-1147 GCF_001310435.1 Arthrobacter sp. JCM 19049
TGCACGAGATCCTGGCCGAGCACCGCACCGCCAGCGACCGCGACGACAAGCGCTTCGCCGAGTCCTGCGACGCGGCGATCGGCCGGCTGAACACGCTGCGGCTGATCACCGGCACCGAGCTGGTCGACGAGTACCGCATCTCCCCGGCTCTGGCGATGGCCCTGCCGATCGCCAGCATCCAGGACATCCCCGGCTACATCGCTGCGATCGACAACACCGAGGCGCAGCCGGCGCTGCCCGATCAGCGGTGAAGCCCACCAGGGCAGCTGGCGGAGGATCCTGATGAGCCGCCGCTGCCCGGCGGGGGCGACGCCCGGATCAGCGACGAATCCCAGATGGTTCAGGAGTAGCACCGATGAGCATAGAAATGACCTTGCCGCTGGGCGACACCCTCAACCCGGGCCAGCACCGGCTTTCCCGGATCCAGATCGTGAACTGGGGCACCTTCACGGCCTGCACACCCTGCAGGTGGACCGGGCCGGGACACTGATCACCGGGCACCCGGGGGTGGGCAAGTCCACGCTTTTTGACGCGATGGGCCACTTGTTCTTCGCCACCCCGAGGCTGAACGAGTCCGCCAACGACGCGGCCACCCGCGAGGATCGGCGCACCACGTTCTCCTACATGCGCGGACGCAAGTTCAAGACCGGCTCGGGCACCGTCTACCAGCGGCCCGGGGCCACCTGGAGCGCGGTCAGTCTGGGCTACGAGGACGGGATGGGCAACACGGTCACCGCCGCGGCCGTCTTCGACCTGCCCGAGGCGGGCCTGGAGAACCAGGTCTCCAAGCACTACCTGCTGTGCGAGGGGCCGCTGGATGTGGCCGAGCTGGAACACCATGGGGCGCGGCGCTTCACCGTCTCCTCGCTGCAGAAGCTGCTGGACCCGGCCGAGGCGTTCGACACCCACAAGGCGTTCGTGGAACGGCTGCGCCGCCGGCTTGGGGTGGAGAACGACAAGGCCTTCGCCCTGCTGCGCACCCTGCAGAACGGGAAGGGCCTGGCCAAGGGCGTGAACCAGTTCTTCCGCCACGAGGTGCTGGAGGAACCGGCCACCCTGAAGGCCGCGGCCGCGGCTGTGGAGGACTTCGCCCACCTGCGCGGCATCTACCGCCAGCTGGACACCGCCCGGCGCCAGCGCGACGTGC
>NZ_BAXF01000610.1:0-1145 GCF_001310435.1 Arthrobacter sp. JCM 19049
GCGTCAGGGTGCCGGCGCGTTAGCGGCTGAGCTTGCCGGTGAGCCCGGCGATCGGGCGCAGGAAGATCGGGCGGGCCAGCAGCCAGCCGGCGACGACCACGACCACCGAGCCGATGAAGACCCACAGGCCCAGCCAGCCGGTGTCATCACGTGCCGCGTACATGTGGTTCAGGTTGCGCAGCGCCCCGGTGGAGAAGACCAGCACCACGTGAACGATGATGAACATGACGAAGAACAGCATGGTGGGCAGGTGGATCGCCCGGGCCAGCTCGATCGGGTACGCCTTGTTGATCCTGGCCTGCTTCGGCCACGCGTTGGACATCCGCAGCCCGGTGATGATGGCCAGCGGGGCGGCGACGAACACCACCAGGAAGTAGGTGATCATCTGCAGGGCGTTGTAGTTCGTCCAGCTGTTCTCCAGGGGCCAGTCGAAGGAGGCGTACTGCAGGGCGGAGGACAGGGCGTTGGGGAACACGTCCCAGTGGGTCGGCACGATGCGCATCCATTGGCCGGTGACGAACAGCAGGATGTAGAACACCAGCCGTTGAGCACCCACAGCGTCCAGGCTCAGGTGGAACCACAGTTCCAGGCTGATCTTCTTCGGCGTGCCCTTCGTCTTGACCAGCCCCTTGTTGTTCCGCGTCCAGAAGGTGCGCGGCGCCCGGTGCTGCGCACCTGCCAGCCGGACCGGATGATCAGCACGATCAGGAACATGTTCAGGAAGTGCTGCCAGCCCATCCAGGCCGGGAAGCCGACCGGCGCGTTCTGCGGCAGCGTGGAATGCCCCGGGTAGCGGGTTAGGAAATCCTGCACCGGTTCCAGGGTGCGCAGCCAGCGCGCCAGCAGCACCACGAGGGCGGCGACGATCAATGCCGCTGCCACCGTGAGAACCGGGCGCAGCCACGGGGGTGGTGTGGCCTTCCCGGTGCGTGACGGTTTCTTGCCGATCGTAGACATATGTGTTTTTCCTTCGACACGAAGTGGTGATTGCACTTATCGTAGCGTTCCTACCGAGGTGAAGTCAGGTATCGGTGTTCAGGTCGGCCCCGGTTTCCGTAGCTCAGCTGCAGCTGCAGGGCCTCGCTGGCGACCAGCGCGGCCAGATACCGCTGCGCGGTGGCGCGGGCGATTCCCACGGCCTCGGC
>NZ_BAXF01000611.1:0-1140 GCF_001310435.1 Arthrobacter sp. JCM 19049
CTGAACCTCTTCGCCTCCGCGCCGCAGCGTCCGGCCACCAGCTGATCTGAACCCGGCGCGGATCAGGGGCCCGCTACCCCCGCGCGGAGACCCGGGCTTCGAGCCCCGCCAGGATGATGTCCGGGCCCTGTCCGAAGGTCTGCTCACCTAGTGTGCGCCAGCCGAGCCGGGGCCGGGGAACTAGGCCCGGTCGCCCTGGCGGCCAATGAGGTAGCGTTGTCCGGGGCTGGTTTCAGTCCCGGACAATGTCTCTTTGGGAGGGCGCGCTCGGTGGGTACGGTGACAATTGGTGCAATTCTCGCACTCAGCGCCGCCACCTTCGTGGGCGCCTCAACCCAGCGGGTGAGCGGGATGGGTTTCGCCCTGGTCTCCTCACCTTCATCGTGATGGTGCTCGGCCCTTCGAGGGGGTCATGCTGGTGAACTTCCTGGGCACCTGCAGCAGCTTCTTGATCCTGGCCCAGGTGTTCCGTGAGGTGGAATACCGCAAGGTCATGCTGCTGCTGGTCCCGGCGGTGATCATGACCATCCCCGGCGCCTGGGTCGCCAGCCAGCTGGGCGGACCAAAACTTTCCATCGCCATCGCCCTGATGGTGATGCTGGCCCTGGGATCCAGCTTCCTGCTGCGGAACCTGAAATCCGCCGACAGCAAGGGACTGGCCATTGGGGCCGGGGCGGTGTCCGGGTTCATGTCGGTCACCGCGGCGGTCTCCGGCCCGGCGATTGCCGCCTACGCGGTGGCCAGCCGCTGGCCGCAGGCGAAGTTCGCGATCTCGGTGCAGCTGTACTTCTTTGTGCTCTCCATTGCCTCGCTGATCGCCAAGGGCGGGATGCCGCAGCTGCACTGGAGCCAGTGGGTGGGCTGCGCCATCGCCATGGTGTGCGGCATCCTGCTGGGCAACTGGCTGGCCCCAAAAATCCCGCACAAGGTCAGCCGCGCCTTCGTGGTGATCATCGCGTTCGCCGGGGCGCTGACCCTGCTGGCCAGCGGCGTGCGCGAGGTGCTGGCTAATCCCGTTCCAGGATCTGCCGCGCCTGGCGCAGCACCGGCTCGTCGACCATCTGGCCTTCAAAGCTGAAGACTCCACGCTCGTTCTGCGCGGCCTGCAGCACCCGCTGCGCCACTGCCGCCGCTGCGTGC
>NZ_BAXF01000612.1:0-1142 GCF_001310435.1 Arthrobacter sp. JCM 19049
GCGGCCGCTTGGGCGGTGTCCAGCAGTTCGACCCGCCCGATCACCTCGTCCAGGGTGCGCGCGCCAGTGCGGCGAGCAGTTCGCGCACCTCCTGGGCCAGGAACTGGAAGAAGTTGACCACGAACTCTGCCTTGCCGCTGAAGCGCTCGCGCAGTTCCGGGTTTTGGGTCGCCACCCCGACCGGGCAGGTGTCCAGGTGGCACACGCGCATCATGATGCACCCGGAGACCACCAGCGGGGCGGTGGCGAAGCCGAACTCCTCGGCGCCCAGCAGCGCGGCGATCACCACATCGCGCCCGGTCTTCAACTGCCCGTCGGCCTGCAGGGTCACCCGCTGGCGCAGCCGTTGAGGATCAGCGTCTGCTGGGCCTCGGCCAGCCCGATCTCCCACGGGGTGCCGGCGTGCTTGAGCGAGTTCAGCGGGCTGGCCCCGGTGCCGCCGTCGTGCCCGGAAATGAGCACCACGTCCGCCTTGGCCTTGGCGACTCCGGCCGCGACGGTGCCGATGCCGGCCTCGGAGACCAGCTTGACCTGTATCCGGGCGGAGGGGTTGGCGCATTTGGCGTCGTGGATCAGCTGGGCCAGGTCCTCGATCGAGTAGATGTCGTGGTGCGGGGGCGGGGAGATCAGCCCGACCCGGGGGTGGAGTGCCGGGTCCGGGCGATCCACGGGTAGAGCTTGGTGCTCATCAGCTGCCCGCCCTCCCCGGGCTTGGCGCCTGGGCCATCTTGATCTGGATGTCCGCGGCGCTGCTCAGGTAGCGGCTGGTCACCCCGAAGCGCCCGGAGGCGATCTGCTTGATGGCGCTGCGCCGCAATGGGTCGTTCAGCCGGGTCGGGTCCTCCCCGCCCTCACCGGTGTTGGACTTGCCCCCGAGCCGGTTCATTGCGATCGCCAGGGTTTCGTGCGCCTCGGCGGAGATCGAGCCGTAGCTCATCGCCCCGGTGGCAAAACGGGTGACGATCGCGCTGACGGGCTCCACCTCCTGGATGGGCACCGGGGTGGCGGCCTGGGTGTTCAGCCGCAGCAGCCACGCAGCGTCTTGAGCTCGGCGGCCTGTTCGTCGACGGCGGCGGTGTACCGCTTGAACACATCGTAGCGCCGGGTGCGGGTGGAATGCTGCAGCCGGAACACGGTCTGCG
>NZ_BAXF01000613.1:0-1140 GCF_001310435.1 Arthrobacter sp. JCM 19049
GGCGTGCGCGTAGGGGGCGGCCAGTGCCGCCTGCACCAGCTCGGTGTCAGGTTGGCCGTTGATCACCTGATAGTCGGCGCCGCGGAAGAGCGCGGCCGCCCGATGCATGAGCACCAGCTGGGCCGGGTCGCAGACATCCAGGGTGCGCAGGAACTGCCCGTAGTCCAGGTGCTCCTCCCAGCGGTGGCCCAGCACCCGGCTTTGCAGCCGGAACTCGGCCAGGTCCTCGGGCCGCGGCGGCGGCATGGTGCGCAGGATCCCCACCTTGTGCTGCAACATCAGCTCGGCGGCGGCCATCCCGGTCAGCAGTGAAATCTGGGCGTTGTAGTCCTCCACCGGCAGGGGAGTGCGGCTGACCAGCGTGTAGTTGCCGTGGGCGTCGACCTGAACATCCTGTTCGGGCAGGTTCAGGCTGGCCCCGCGCCGGCGGGCCTCCTGGCTGATGCGCAACCTGCCGATGCGCTGCAACAGCACCAGCTGCGCATCTGGGGCGCCGGAGTCCAGCTGCTGCTGGGCGGTGAGGTAGTCTCGCTTGGCCTGGGAGCGGATCATGGAGCGGTGCAGGGCGGTGTGCCGCAGTTGGCCCTCCGCGTCCAGGTCCAGCACCCAGATGAACGCCCGCCGGGGGCGTCCGGGCAGCAGCGAACCGTGATCCTCCCCAATCACCTCGGGATGCAGCGGGATGCGCCGGTGCGGCAGGTAGATCGTCTGCCCGCGTTGGCGGGTGGCGGCGTCCAGCACACCGCCCAGCTCCACCAGGGCCGGCACATCGGCGATGGCGTAGTGGATACGGTACCCGGTGGCGGTTTCACTCAGGTGCATGGCCTGGTCCAGGTCGGTGGAGGTGGCCGGGTCCAGGGTGAAGAAGGGCAGATCGGTGTGATCTTCGGGGGCCGGGGCCAGTTCGGCCACAGCGCGTTCGGCGGCGGCGAGCACCGGGGTGCTGAAGGGCCCGGGCAGCTGGAACTCACCCTCCAGCTGCTCAAGCAGCTGTTGCAGGGTGGTGCTGCGGACAGGGGCGGGGACTTGGACCTGACGATTGAACACAAGCCCAGCATAATCACCGGCGATGGTGCCAGTCATGGAAAACGCCGGTGGCCCCCGGCGCTCGGAACGCGGCGGGCCACCGGGCAGGCCGGT
>NZ_BAXF01000614.1:0-1139 GCF_001310435.1 Arthrobacter sp. JCM 19049
CAGCCCAAGCACCACCAGCCCGCCGAACCACAGCACCACGGCCAGCAGGTGCAGCCCGATGCCGTTGACCGCGGCGTAGTGGTCATCCCCGCCGGCGGCGTGGCCGATGAAGGCCAGCGGCACGATGCCCAGCAGGGAAAACCCGGCCACCAGACCCACCCCCACCTGGGAACGCACGGCCAGGGCCAGGGAGGTGACGATCGCGGAGATCACGATCATCCACGCCCAGGCCCGCCCGGTGGCGATCTGCAGGATGTAGTCCAGGATCGCGGCGGTGTAGTTCGGTTCAAAGTTGATCGGCACCCCGGCCAGGTCCCAGAAGGTCAGGATCAGCACGCTGCCGGCGGTTAGCGTCCACACCACCCCGGCCCCTGCGGCCAGGTTCATGGCGCGGGTGAAGGAGGGGTGCTCCGTGCCGGCGTCGGTCACCGGGTTCTCCGCGGTGGGCCGGCGCGACTTGGTGCTGCGCGGGATGATGCAGGAGGCGAAGATCAGTGCGGCGATGGCCACGGACATCGCGGTGTGGTGGATGATCCGGCTGATCGGCAGCGCCCAGCGCACGAACCCGCCCGGATCAGCCAGCAGCCGGGGGGCGGTGATGCCGCCGACCAGCACGGCAAGCAGGAAAGCCACCACCATGCCCAGCACACCGGGGATGATGAAACGGGTCAGTTTCGGGACAGGCATGCCCAGCTCAGCCTGCCGGGGTTCGCGTGATTGTGTCGCCATAGCCTCTCCATCATCTCATTGCGTGCCAACCGCCGTTAAGCTTCCGGCGGCTGGTTGGCGCATCTCACATGTGCGCTTCCGAAGGGGCCGGGCCCCACGCCCGGGCCCCTTCGGACGGCGCTAGTGCCTGCGGCCTGGAACAGCTGCTGGCCCAGGTACATGCCCTGCCTGATGCCCGGCAGCACCCCGTACACGGCCGAGCCGATGGGGGTGGTCCATTCGTTCAGGGCATCCAGTTCGGCCAGCCGGGTTTGGACCGGGATGAAGCTGCGGGCCACATCCACCTGGTAGCTGGCGAACAGCAGGCCGGCACTCCCGCCCTCCTGGTAGCTGTAGCCGCGGCGCCACAGCACCTCATCCCCGCTGGCGGGCATCGCCCGGGCCACATGGGCGTGCCCGGCGATCGCCGG
>NZ_BAXF01000615.1:0-1133 GCF_001310435.1 Arthrobacter sp. JCM 19049
CAGCACCTTGCGCAGCCGAACGATCTCGGCGCGCACCGTCCCGGCGGCGGCCGCATCCGGGAATTCGAAGAGCCGCTCGACCAGCTCGGCGTTGCTCAGCCCCGCGGGTGGGCGCCCAGCAGGGTGAGGATCTCGGCGTGGCGCAGCGAGATGGGCTGGCCAGACAGTTCCGGGCCCTCGCTGCGCCCAGATCCAGGAAGTCCCCGCTGTCCGGACGGTGGGCGGGCCCCGGCAGCAGCAGCTGGCTTTCGGCGGCCGCCACCGCGGCACGCAACAGCGGCAGGGAATGCACGGCGATGGCTCATCCCCGCCGGTCAGGTCCACCGCGCCGATGATCCGCCCGGTCTTCGGGTGGTGGATGGGCGCTGCCGAACAGTTCAGGTGATGCACGTGCTCGTACAGGTGCTCGGCCCCCGAAACCTGAACCCCGTCACCGGTGGCCAGCGCCAGCCCCGGGGCGGAGGTTCCCACCGAACTTTCGGCCCAGTTCGTGCCCGCGGCGAACCCCACCCGTTCGGCCCCGTCCGACGGAGGAGCCGCTGCCGGCCACCCACAGCAAGGTGCCCTGGCGTCGGCGAGCGCCACCAGCAGGTTCGCGTCGGTGGCGGCGGGCACCAGTAGCTTTTCGAACACGGGCCAAATCCGCTGCAGCTCACTGCGTTCGCGAGTCAACCGCAGCCGCTCATCACTGAGCACCGCCGGTTCGCGGCGGATCCCGGGAATGGACAGGGAGCGCTTCCAGGATTCGCGCACCACGTTGCGCAGCGGCAATGCGTCGATGTTCCCGGATTGGCTGCCAAGCATTTCGTGGGCGCGCGCCGCCTTGCGGGCCTCTGCCGTCCAGTCGATGACCGCTCCCCCCATGCCACTCCAAACCCCGAAGCGTAGACCCGTGCCTACAACTTTTGATCGTGGAACATCAGACTAGGGCAAATCCGCTGGCTTTTGAAGGGCGCCGCCGCCAGGGCGCGCACCGATGCGTGGTTCTTTTCCCGCAACAGTCCCACCTTGGGAGAGAATGACGATTAATCTCGTTCCCCAGTGATTGGACAACACCGTGAAGTTCACCTCCTTGCGCCGCGTTGCCGGCGCCGCTGTGCTGATGCTGCTGCCGCTGTCATCGCCGTGCCCGT
>NZ_BAXF01000616.1:0-1133 GCF_001310435.1 Arthrobacter sp. JCM 19049
CAGCCGCTGATCCCGGTCACCCGATCAGGCGGTCCTGTCCGCCGCGCATCCGGCCCCGAACCCGGGCAACCCCAGACATCCGGCGCCGCCCGCCAACCGGTGAGCGCCACCAGCCAAAGCCAAAGCAATCAGAAAGAGAGGCACGAGACGCAATGCCTGAAATCACCGAGATCGAGGTGCAGCTCAACGGCCAGAGACTGAATCTGCCGACGGGGCCACCGTGCGTGACATCGTCGCCGGGCACACCAAAAAGCACATCAACGAACAAGGCCTGGCCGTGGACGGCTCACGGCTGGGAATCGCCCTCGCCATCGACGGGGACGTAATTCCGCGCAGCGCCTGGGCCAGCCACACGGTGGCGCCCGGGGCACGCATCGACCTGGTCACCGCCGCACAGGGAGGATGAGGAAGATGACCCAGAGCAACGAAGCACCCCACACGCCCAAAGATGTCTTCAGCATTGCCGGGGCACAACTGCGCTCCCGCCTGGTGATGGGCACCGGGGGAACGACCTCCCTAAGCACCCTGGAAGAGGCCCTGGTCGCCTCGGGCACCGAGGTCACCACCGTGGCCATCCGGCACTATGCCGCAGCCGGTGGGGATTCGGTGTTCGCCATGCTCCAGCGCCTGGGCGTGCTGGCGTTGCCGAACACCGCCGGCTGCTACACCGCCCGCGATGCGGTGCTCACCGCCAGGCTGGCGCGCGAGGCCCTGGAAACGGACTGGATCAAGCTGGAGGTGATCGCCGACGAGCACACCCTGCTGCCGGATCCGATCGAACTGTTTACCGCCGCCGAACAGCTGGTGGCCGACGGGTTCCAGGTCTTCGCCTACACCAATGACGACCCGGCCCTGGCCCAGCGACTGGATGACGTGGGAGTCGCGGCGATCATGCCGGCCGGCGCCCCGATCGGTTCCGGGCTGGGCATCCTGAACCCGCACAACATCGCCACCATCGTGAACCGGGCCAGCGTCCCGGTGATCCTGGATGCCGGGGTGGGCACCGCCTCGGACGCGGCCCTGGCCATGGAACTGGGCTGTGAGGCGGTGCTGCTGGCCAGCGCGGTAACCCGGGCGCACAACGCCCCGCTGATGGCCACGGCCATGCGGGACGCGGTCAGCGCCGGACGGGC
>NZ_BAXF01000617.1:0-1134 GCF_001310435.1 Arthrobacter sp. JCM 19049
GTGAAGGACGCCGGGGCGAAGAACGTCATCCTGCTCATCGGCGACGGCATGGGCGATTCGGAAATCACGGCCGCCCGCAACGTCGCCGAGGGTGCCGGCGGCTTCTTCAAGGGGCTGGACGCGCTGCCGCTGACCGGGCAGTACACCCACTACGCACTGGACAAGGAAGGCAAGCCGGACTACGTGACCGACTCGGCCGCCAGCGGGACCGCCTGGGCCACCGGTACCAAGTCCTACAACGGTGCGATCTCGGTGGACATCAACGGCAAGAGCCAGCAGAGCCTGCTGGAACTGGCGAAGGAAGGCAACCTCGCCACCGGCGTGGTCACCACCAGCGAAATCCAGGACGCCACCCCGGCCGTGCAGTATTCGCATGTGGCCGAGCGCAAGTGCTATGGCCCGGAGGCCACCAGTGAGAAGTGCGCGCAGAACGCCCTGGAAACGGCGGCGCCGGCTCGATCACCGAGCAGATGCTGGCCACCCGTCCGGACCTGGTGTTCGGCGGCGGGGCGGAGACCTTCGCGGAGAAGGCCAAGGCCGGGGACTACAAGGACAAGACCCTGCGCCAGCAGGCCAACGAGCGCGGCTACACGATCGTGGAGGACACCGCCGGGATGCAGCAGGCCCAGGCGGCGAACCAGGACACCCCGCTGCTGGGGCTGTTCGCCGAGGGCAACATGGAGGTGCGCTGGACCGGGGACCTGGCTTCCAAGGACGGCATCTCCAAGCCGGCCCAGCAGTGCAAGGACAACCCGGCGCGGGACTTCGAAAAGGCCCCGGACCTGAAGAGCATGACCTCCAAGGCGATCGACCTGCTCAAGGACGATGAGGACGGGTTCTTCCTGCAGGTCGAGGGCGCCTCGATCGACAAGCAGGACCACGCGGCGAACCCGTGCGGGCAGATCGGCGAGACCGTGGACCTGGACGAGGCGGTGCAGGAGGCGCTGGCCTTTGCCAAGGAAGACGGTGAGACCCTGGTGGTGGTCACCGCCGACCACGCGCACACCAGCCAGATCGTGGCCCCGGACACCGAGTCCCCGGCGCTGACCTCCAAGCTGGTCACCGCGGACGGCAGTGAGATGGCGATCCTCTACGGCACCGGTGAGGAGGCCGCCTCCCAGGGCCACACCGGCG
>NZ_BAXF01000618.1:0-1130 GCF_001310435.1 Arthrobacter sp. JCM 19049
CTCCACACCAGGCAGGGCTGGCCCTCCAGGACCATCAGCTCGCACTCGGCCCGCCGCCATCTGCGCATCGAGCGCCTGGAGACCTGGGCGGCAAAGAGGAAGCCGAAGCAGGCGGCCAGCAGCAGCCAGCCGATCAACTCCAGTGCAGGTTGCAAGCTGCCCGACGCGTCGCCCATCACCCCATGATAAGGGCAGCACCGGCCGGCGGGGTGCGCCCGGTGATCGCCCAGCCCAGATGCAGCTAGCGGTTCTCCCCGGTGATCTCGAACAGGCCGTGGGCGCCGCGCTCACCGTCGGACATGTAGTGGGTGACAAACGGGTAGTGCCCGGCCTCCGGGAAGACCAGCTCGACAAAGCCGCCCTGGGCCGGGGCCAGGGCCAGCGCCTGGCTTCCGCCCTGCGGGTCCTGCCGGTGATCCAGCCGGTAGCCGCCTTCGAACCAGACGGTGTCGAACTGACCGCCGATGACATGGAAGGAGGAGGGACGGTTGGGACCGGCATCCAGCAACCAGATCCGCACCCGTTCCCCGGCCCGGGCCCTGAGCGGCTGATGCAGGTACTGGTTGGCGTAGCCATTGAAGGCCACGATGTCCGGGGTGCCGGCCAGCAGCTTGTCCATGTCCACTTCCCCGCCCTGGCGCCAGGTAGAAGTCCGACTGGGTGAGCACAAAGCTCTTGTCCACCTGCGGCAGGTCACCGGGTTCGATGACCACCGTGCCAAACATGCCGTTGGCGATGTGGGCGCTCATTGGCGCGGTGCCGCAGTGGTACATCCAGATTCCCGCCTTGGTGGCGGTAAACCGGTAGGTCAGGCTCTGGCCGGGCGCGATGGTGCGCATCGGCTCATCCGGGGCCAGGGCACCGGCATGGAAGTCGATGGAATGGCCCATGCTGCCGTCGTTGTACAGGTGATTTCAAACCTGTCCCCCACCCTGCCGTGCAGCACCGGGCCGGGCGCGGTGCCGTTGAAGGTCCACAGTTTCTGGGTGACCCCGAGGGCGACGGCGGCCTGCAGCTCACTGACGGTGAACCGGTGTCGGTGAGTGACCGGTTCGCCGGCGTCCTTCGCCAGCGGCTCCAGTTCGGCCTCGCGCGCGGTGAACCCGTCCTGCGGGGCGGCGTTGAAGTCC
>NZ_BAXF01000619.1:0-1127 GCF_001310435.1 Arthrobacter sp. JCM 19049
TAGTCGCGCAGCGCGATGGTGGTGGCCATCGCCGGGGAGCGCCCGGTGGTGACAAACCCGGAGATGTTCGAGCCGGGTGCTTGATGATGTCGGTGATGGAGCCAGGTGGCTGCTCAAGTCGATCTTGTCCTCCGGGGCGGCCAGCACCAGGTGGAAGCCGAACTCCTGCAGGGCCCGGATGCCGGCGGCGGCATATTCCGAGTTCGCCTGGATGAAGGCTCGTCGATCATCACGGTGCCGTAGGAGGTGAACCCGGCGGTGGCGAAGCCAGCTGGTAGGCCAGGGCGGCGCCCATCACGAACGAGGTGAAGCGCTGTCCCTCGCCGCCGGAGAGGGTTCCGGGCTCCAGCCTGGTTTCCACCTCGCCATTGGGCTTGTGCTCATCGCAGCGGATCACCACGTGGTGGCGCACATCCAGCACGGTGGCCCGCCAGGAGCTGCGGCCCGGGTCGGCCAGCGCCTCCACGATTGCCTCCAACGCTGCGTAGGAGCGCTTCAGGGTGCTTTCCTCCGGGTGCTGTAGGCCTCGTTCAGGGCCTGCTTCAGTTCGCGGCGGAACGTTCCGGCCTCGGCCGGGATGGCCGGCTCCACCTCGAAGCGCAGGATCGATCCGTGCTCAAAGGGCACGTCGGCCAGGATCTGGTTCAGCGGCTTGATGCGTTCGGCGATCATCCTGCGTTCCTCGTCAAGCAGCTGCAGCAGGTCGCTGAAGCGCTCGTAGGAGCGGTTGGCGAAGTACTCGCGGAACTGGGCCTCATGGTGCGGCAGGCCCTCGGCGACGATCTGGTCGTGCAGCCGTTCATAGTGTTCGCCGGCCTGCGCCCCGGTGCCGTGTGTCTGGGCGTGGGAGGTGCCGAATTCCCGGGCGAAGCGCTTGAAGGTGTCGCTAAGCTCGTTGGCCACCGCCACCCGTTCGGCGTTCAGGGTGCCCAGCTCACCGGTCAGCTGCACCCGTGCCTCGGCGAAGACGGTGGTGAGCTGCGCCGGGTCGGCCTGCTCGGCCTGCTGCAGCGCACCGATCACCGTCTTGACCGGTTCCAGCTGGATGACGCCTCGGGCAGGCGTCCCAGCAGCTGCCGGGCGTCGGCCTGCTCCTCGCCCAGGGCCTGCACCACCCGGCGCGCTTG
>NZ_BAXF01000620.1:0-1116 GCF_001310435.1 Arthrobacter sp. JCM 19049
CGGCCGGCCTGGGATTGTGGCTGGGCCTGGCCCTCTAGGCTTCTAGAGCCGGTCCTGGCGCGCGATGAACACCTCGCGCAGCAAGATCATGGCCGCCGCGGCGGTGGGAATGGCCATCAGCGCGCCGGTGATCCCGGCCAGGGAGCCGCCGGCGATCACCGAGATCACCGCCACCGCGCCGGGCACCGCCACCGCCTTGTGCATGATGCGCGGGGAGACGATGTACGCTCGATCTGCAGGTAGCCGAAGTAGCAGATGCCGTAGATCAGCGCGCTCTGCCAGCCCAGGGTGAGGGTCAGCGTGGTGACCAGCACCCCGGCGATGACCGCCCCGACCAGCGGGATGAACGCCAGCATCGCGACCATCAGGGTCAGCAGTGCGGCGAAGGGCACGCCCAGGATGGTCATCAGGGTCAGCGCCACCAGCGAGTTCAGGATCGCCACCGAGGCCTGGCCGATGACGTAGTTGCCGACACTGCGGGTGATCCGGTTCATCAATTCGCCCACCCGTTCCCTCTTGGAGCGCGGGGCCAGACGCAGGGAGAAGGCCATGATCCCGGGCATGGAGGCCAGGAAGTAGACGGCCAGCACCAGCACGATCAGGATCCCGAACATGGACTGGGCCACGGTCTGCGAGACGCCCAGCACCCCGCCGAAGACGTTGGCCACCGCCCCGGAGTCCCCGAAGAACTTGTCCACCTCATCGTTGATCCGCTCGGTGACCTGGTACTGCCGGTCCAGCTGGGAGACCAGCTCACTGTTCAGGAAGTCATCGATCATCTGCGGGGCGCTTTCGATGAACTGGGTGATCTGGGTGACCAGGGTCGGGATGATCAGCGCCATGAACCCGCCAAAGATCGCGAAGAGTCCCACCATGGTGGTCAGCACCGCCAGCGGGCGGGTGAAGCCGTGGCGGACCAGGAAGCGAACGATCGGGTCCAGCCCCAGGGCGATGAACATGGCGATCACGATCCAGGTGATCAGCGAGCCCACGTTGGTCAGCAGGTAGTAGCCCAGCAGCGCCAGCCCCACGCCCAGGTGGCCAAAAACCCCAGGGCCACCGGGTGAATCAGCTCCAGCGGCTCGGCCTGCGCCTCTCCGTCCACGTTCGGTTCCT
>NZ_BAXF01000621.1:0-1109 GCF_001310435.1 Arthrobacter sp. JCM 19049
CGGCCTCCGTCACTCTGGCCACCGCGAAGAGCGCCACTTTTGCAACGAACGTGGAATACTACACACAAGGAGGCTTCCCGGCCTGCCCCTGACCAGGGGAGCCGCGAGCCCGGGCCACCACGCTGAAAGGCACGAGATGTCGGTACCGATGAACGCAAGGGGACACGCACCCAACGCTTGCCCCGCGAGGCCCGCCGCCGCCAGCTGCTGGCCGCCGCCCACCAGGTCTTCGTGGCCCACGGCTACCACGGGGCGTCCATGGATGAGATCGCCGAGGTCGCCGAGGTCTCCAAGCCGGTGCTCTACCAGCATTTCCCGGGCAAGCGGGAACTGTACCTCGCGCTGCTGGACGTGCACCTGGCCGAATTCTCCGAACTGCTGGACACCGCCATCTCCTCCACCGATGACAACCGCCAGCGCGTCTACAACACCATCGACACGTATTACCAGTACATCAGCCGTGAATCCCAGCCTACCGGCTGATCTTCGAATCCGATGTGCTGGCCGACCCATTGATCTCCGAACGCATTGAGAAGTTCAACGCCCAGCTCTCGGAGGCCATCGCCGCGGTGGTAGTGGCCGATACCCCGCTCACCGAGGACGAGGGCAACCTGCTTGGCCGGGCCCTGGCCGGGCTTTCCCAGGTCTCCGCCCGCTACTGGGCGACCACCGACAGCGCCGTGCCGCAGCAGACGGCGATCGAATTGATCTCGCTTTTAGCTTGGCGCGGAATTGCGCGGTTCCCGAAGGAAAAGTAGCTAGATTTGGTTCTAGGTCCAGCGTATGGGCGCAGCAGCGCCCGCACGGGGCAGTCAATGAACCTTCGAGAGGATCAAGAACTCCATGGAAATCCGTATTGGCATCCAGAATGTCGCCCGCGAAGTCGTGCTCGAATCCGACAAGGACAACGCTGAAATCTCCGAAATCGTTGCCAAGGCCTTGAATGACGGCGGGCAGCTGCGACTGACCGACAACAAGGGCCGCGACGTGATCGTCCCGGTTCCGGGCATCGCTACGTTGAGATCGGTCCGGACCAGGTGCGTCGCGTGGGCTTCGCCCAGTAGCGCCCAATCTTTTTCGCCGGCCGCAGACCGGCCTGCCGGTGGCCC
>NZ_BAXF01000622.1:0-1110 GCF_001310435.1 Arthrobacter sp. JCM 19049
CCAAGGCCAGCAGCACCGGCAAGGCGCCGGCCACCACCGAACCGGCCCCTCCACCGCTGCGAGCAAGACCGCCGATGAGGTGGCCCCCCTTTCCAGCGCCGGCACCGGCGCGAAGGCCCCGGCGGTGTCCCTGCTGCCCAGCACCAGTGCCAGCTACGACAAGGCGACCACCCAGCTCCTGGATGCGGTAAAGAACAAGAAGGTCGCCCAGGCGGAGAAGGCCGTTGCCGACGGCGCGGACCTGGAGGCCCGCGACAGCTACGGGCGCACCGCGCTGCTGAAGGCGGTGGTGAACAAGGACGAGGCGATGGCCCTGAAGCTCTTGAAGCTGGGCTCTGACCCGAACGCCACCGATGACTTCCACGAATCCGCCTACCTGCGCTCCAGCGCCGAGGGAATGGTGCCGGTGCTCTCCGCCGCGATCGAGCACGGTGCGGAACTGGAGGCCACCAACACATGGGCAGCACCGCGCTGATGATGGCCAGCGAAAACGGTGAGGTCGAATCCGTGCGCCTGCTGCTGCAGCACGACGTGGAGGTTGACCACGTCAACGACCTGGGCTGGACGGCGCTGCATGAGGCCGTCGTGCTGGGCCAGGACTCATCGAACTTCGTCAACGTCGCCCGGCTGCTGCTGCTGGGCGGGCCGATGCGACGATCAAGGACCGCACCGGCAGCGACGCGCTGGAGCTGGCCAGCGAACGCGGGCTGTCGCAGATGGTGCAGGTCATCCGCAGCGCCTCGCGCTAGGGTGCGGCCGCGCCCGGCGGCTACAGGGCGTCCAGGTAGAACCAGGCCCCGTCTTCCTTGACGAACGTGCTTTTTTCGTGCTGCGTGCCCACCCCGTCGGCCGCACGGTAGCTGGCCTCGAACTCCACCACCCCGCGCGAGGCTGATTCCTGGCCGGCCCGGGTGGAAAGGATCCGCAGCCCCAGCCAGTGCACACCCGGGTCGAAGTCGATGCTGCGCGGACGAGTGCTCTCATGCCAGGTCGCCAGCAGGTAGTCGGCCAGCTGCAGCACAAACGCGCTGTAGCGTGAACGCATCAGCTGTTCGGCGCTCTGCGGCAGCGCGCTGGCATCCGCCCGTCCCGCATGCCAGGGGGCGCAAC
>NZ_BAXF01000623.1:0-1108 GCF_001310435.1 Arthrobacter sp. JCM 19049
CTCCACCAGGGTGCCGCCGCTTCCCGCCAGCCAGCCAAGCAGCACCAGCAGGGCAGGGATGACCAGCAGGGTCAGCCACCAGGTGCCGTGGGCGGAGTGCGCATCCCTGGTATACCCGGCGGCCAGCGCCAGCCAGGCGCCGGCCCACAACACCATGCGTTCGGCAACCCGCCAGGTTTGGCTGGCCCCAAAAACCCGTTCATAGGCCGCGGCGAAGTGTTGTACGAGCGCCGCCTGGGCGGCCAGCAACCCCGCCAGGAGAACCAGGATCACCCGGGGATCGGCCTGTGCGTAGTCCAGCCCGAACAGCACCGCCAGCAGGAAGAACGCCCGGGCGGCAGCCAGGTTCCAAAGTCGGTGCCGCTCCTCCAGCCGGGTGCTAAGCACATAGAAGGCGCTCAGCGGCAGGAAGATCCAGAAGAATTCGCGGCTGCTCAACTCATCCAGCATGACCAGGGAGGCCAGGAACACCATCGGAGGCAGCAGCCGGTAGCTGCTGGAGAGCGCTTGGTGGAATTGTGAGGCGCGCACGGCCGGGCTGCCGATGACCAGCAGGAGCATTGCCACCGCCAGCACCAACAGGGCCAGCAGGTAGGCCAGTACGCCCTGCTGGAGCACCGCGCCGCCGGACATGGCGGTGGAGATCAGGATCAGCACGGCCAGCCAGGCCAGCACACGGGAGTGCAGCCGCAAAGAGGCGAAGCCGAACGCGAGGGTGCCCACCACGGAGTAGCCCAACCAGATGCCGGTGGGCGAGGTGTGCAGGGTGTTGTAGGTCGCCAGGGCGCATAGGGGCAACAGCGCCAACCCCGTGCCGGTGAAGGCCGCGGCGGCCGGACGCAGGTTGGGTTGGACCCGGTGGACTATCAATCCCGCGGCATAAAATGCTGCGGCGACAACACACAGGCCCACCAGCTTGGCCACCGGGGCCAGGGCGAAGCTGAGGAAGAGTGCGCCGGCCGCCACCAGCAGCAGCGCGGCAACATACAAGGTGATGTTCACGTTGCGCAGTTCGCGTTCGCGCGCGCTCAGCGTCGGGCGGACCGGGGCGCTCGGTGCTGCACTCGTGCGCTGGGGGACGAAATCAATGGCCCGCACCCGGTCGGAG
>NZ_BAXF01000624.1:0-1102 GCF_001310435.1 Arthrobacter sp. JCM 19049
CCAGCGCCCTGCAGCGCTCCATCCCGAACCTGATCGTCGAGGGCATCCCCTCCGGCGGCGAGGACGACTTCACGGTGCTCAAGACCGTGGGCACGGCCCGCGACTTTGCCGCCGAGGGCTTCGAGCCGCTGGACCACCTGCAGATCGCCGAGAAGCTGGACGCGATCGACATGGAGCGCGGGGCGAAGGTCTCCGGTTCGCGCTTCTACTTCCTGAAGGGGATCGGCGCGCGCCTGGAGATGGCGATGATGAACATGGCCCTGGACCAGGCGGTCTCCTACGGGTTCATCCCGATGGTCACCCCGACCCTGGTGCGCCCGGAAATCATGCAGGCACCGGCTTCGACGTCGAACACGATGACGAGATCTACCGCCTGGAACGCGATGACCTGTACCTGGTGGGCACCAGCGAGGTGGCGCTGGCCGGCTACCACGCGAACGAGATCATGGACCTGTCCGACGGGCCGCTGCGCTACGCCGGCTGGTCCTCCTGCTACCGCCGCGAGGCCGGGGCCGCGGGCAAGGACACCCGCGGGATCATCCGCGTGCACCAGTTCAACAAGCTGGAAATGTTCGTCTACACCACGATCGAGCAGGCCGAGGCGGAGCACGCCCGGCTGCTGGCGTGGGAAGAGGAAATGCTGGCGAAGATGGAGCTGCCCTACCGGGTGATTGACACCGCCGCCGGGGACCTGGGCATGAGCGCGGCCCGCAAGTTCGACTGCGAGGCGTGGGTGCCCACCCAGGGGACCTTCCGCGAGCTGACCTCCACCTCGAACTGCACCACCTTCCAGGCCCGCCGCCTGAACATCCGTGAACGCCAGGTGGTGGACGGCAAGGCGGGCAAGACCCGGGCCGTTGCCACCCTGAACGGCACCCTGGCCACCACCCGCTGGATTGTGGCGATCCTGGAGAACCACCAGAACCCGGACGGCACCGTGAACGTGCCCAAGGCGCTGCAGCCCTACCTGGGCGGGCTGGAAGTGCTGTCCTAGCACGCCGCGAACGCCACGGCCGCCGGTAGGTACCGGCGGCCGTGGCGTTTTTCGCCTTATGCCTCGACTTGGACGCCCAGCGCGGCCGGGCGCTGGCCCCGGCGTCCC
>NZ_BAXF01000625.1:0-1099 GCF_001310435.1 Arthrobacter sp. JCM 19049
CGGGCGTGGCGCAGCAGCGCAGCTGCAGTTCCCGCCCACGATCGCGTCCTCCACATCGTGCACCGAGTAGGAGATGTCGTCGGCCAGGTCCATCACCTGGCCCTCCATGCATACCTGGCCGGGGACGGTGTCCGGGCCCTCCCGCAGCCAGTTGAACACCGGCAGGTCATCCAGGTACGCCCCAAACTTGGCGGTGGGCTTGCCGTCGTGGCGCAGCGGGGCCGTGTCCCGGGTCCAGGGGTACTTGCAGGCCGCGTCCAGGGAGGCGCGGGAGAGGTTCAGCCCGGCGCTGGCCCCGTTGTGCCGGAAGGTCTTGGTTTCCAGCCGGGTCAGCAGCCGCAGCGTCTGCGCATTGCCCTCAAACCCGCCGATGCCGGTGGACAGCTCGTTCAGCGCCTTTTCGCCGTTGTGCCCGAAGGGCGGGTGGCCCAGGTCGTGGGCCAGGCAGGCGGTGTCCACCACGTTGGGGTCGCATCCCAGCGCGGCGCCCAGTTCGCGGCCCACCTGGGCCACCTCCAGGGAGTGGGTCAGTCGGGTGCGCACAAAGTCATCCGAGTAGGGGGCGACGACCTGGGTCTTGGCGCCCAACCGGCGCAGGGCCGAAGAGTGCAGCACCCGGGCGCGGTCCCGCTCGAATGCGGTGCGGTAGGCCTTCTTGGCCGGTTCCGGTACCCAACGCTCCTGATCAGCTTCGGTATATCCCTGCAGTTCGGTCATGGAAACCAGTCTAGTGAGTTTTGGTCGGCACCCCGGGCGTTATCCACCGGAGATGTCCAATTCGGCCGCGGCGATCATCGCCTTGTGCTTCTCATCCATTTCCCGGCTCTCCAGCCAGCCCTCGGCAGGTGGGTCTTCTTCGGGTGCCCGGCCCGGCCGCGGGTGCCTTCCGCGTCGCGCCGGGTAGGGCATCTCCAGGTCCAGGGAGTCCAGCAGTTCGCGCAGCTCGGCCAGGGTGGGGACCTTGGCCAGGGCGGAGCGGATCTCCCCGCCGACCGGGTAGCCCTTGAAGTACCAGGCCATGTGCTTGCGGATGTCGCGCATGCCCTTGCCCTCGTCCTCGAAGAACTCGGTGAGCAGCTCGCCGTGCCGGTAGACGGTG
>NZ_BAXF01000626.1:0-1101 GCF_001310435.1 Arthrobacter sp. JCM 19049
GGTCCGGGCCGAGACCTCCTCGGCCAGCTGCCGCGTGGTGAGCATCGGGTGCAGCACCGGCTCATAGCTGCGCCGGGACTGCTTCTGGGCGCTGCGCACCTGGGAGCGCCACTTCTCCAGCGCCTTCTGCGCTTGGCGGCGTTCCAGCGCACGATGGAGCGTTCGGCCTGCCAGGGACGCACCGCGCTGACGCCCAGCTCCACGCTGGCCTCCACCGCCTGCAGGTCCCGGTCCCCCTTGGCCAGCGCCTGGATCAGAGTGACCGGGTGGCCCGGCGGAGCTTCGTCCACGACCTCCAGGACGGTGACGTGCAGCGCCTGCCTGTCCCCATCCTGCACCTCGACCACCAGCCGGCGGCCGTGGCCATCGAGCAGGTCCAGGTGCTCACCGGGCTTGACCCGCTTCACGTTCAGCGCGTGGTGCGCCTCGGAGCCCTGGATGGAGAGCCGGTCACCGGCAGCGACCTGGGCGGCCTGCTGCCGGTCGATGACGAAGCTGTGGTTGCTCATGGCCTAACGCTGGCCCAACTTGTCGCGCAGCCGGGCGAACATGCCCCCGGCGTGCTCCACCTGTCCGGCCGCCATTTCCTCCCCGCGCAGCTTGGCCAGCTGCTCGAGCAGGTCGCGCTGGGCGGCGTCGAGCTTCGTGGGGGTTTCCACGCTCAGGTGCACGATGATGTCCCCGCGCTTGCCCCCGCGCAGCCGCGGCACGCCCAACCCCGGCAGGGTCACGGTGTGCCCCTCCTGGGCCCCGGGCTCCACCTGGATCGACTGTTCGCCGTCGAAGGTCTCCAGCTTCAGCTCGCAGCCCAGGGTGGCGGCGGTCATCGGGATGCTCATCTTGGCGTGCAGGTCGTTGTTCGCCCGTTCGAAGATCTTGTGGCGGCGCACCTCGATCTCCACGAACAGGTCGCCGTTCGGTCCCCCGCCCGGGCCGGCCTCGCCCTGGTCGCGCAGCTGGATGCGGGTGCCGCTGGCCACCCCGGCGGGGATGTTCAGCTGCTTGGAGACCCGTTCGCGCACCCGCCCGTCCCCGTTGCACTCCAGGCAGGGGTCCGGGATGGTGGTGCCGTGGCCGCGGCAGGCGGCGCAGGTTTCCACG
>NZ_BAXF01000627.1:0-1098 GCF_001310435.1 Arthrobacter sp. JCM 19049
CCCACCACGGCCTGCGCCCGACTTTGGTGCGTTGCACCCGCACCGTCCACCCACTGCACCGCGCTGACCGCCCCACCGGCTTCCTCGGTGTGGATGCCGGTGGCGCGGGCGCCGGTGATGATGGTGACCCCGGCCGTGCGCACCAGCTGCTCCATGGCGTCCACCAGCGCGCTGAACCCGCCCATGGGGTACTGCACCCCCTGGGTAAGGTCCAGGTGCTCATCAGGTGATAGAGCGCGGGGGTGCGTTGCGGGCTGCTGCCCAGGAACACCGCGGGGTAGCCCAAGATCTGGCGCAGCCGGTGGTCGGTGAACGCCTTGGCGGTGTGGGTTTTCAGGGATCGGGCCAGCAGCGGCAGCAGGGTGCCGCCGCGGCGGAGGATCGGGGTGGCCAGCAGGCTGCTGGCCCGGGCGAAGTCATCATAGAGGAAGTGCTCCAGGGCCAGGTCGTAGCTTTCGCAGGCCTGGCGCAGGTAGGAGGCCAGGCGTTCCCCGGCCCCCGGTTCAAGGCGTTCGAACACTTCGCCCGCCGTGTCCGGGGCCAGGTCCTCTGGTTCATGGTCCTCGAAGAACACCCGGTAGGAGGTTTTCAGGCTGCGCAGATCCAGGGCCTGGGAGGTGCTGCTGCCCATCAGCTCGAACCAGTGCTCGAAGACCTCGGGCATCAGGTACCAGGAGGGTCCGGTATCAAATCTGAAGCCTCGCGCTGCAGCCGCCCGGCCCGGCCTCCCAGCTGCTGCCCCTGTTCCAGCAGGGTGACCCGGTGCCCGGTGCGGGCCAGCAGCCCGGCCACTGGCCAGTCCGGCAAAGCCCCCGCCGATCACTGTCACGTCCATTGGCTGCTGATTCATGCGATGCTCCTGATGCGGGTAGGGATGAGGGGACGGACGGGAAGGAAGGTGCGCGCGGCGATCAGGGCCTTGCGCCCGGCGGGCACCGAGATCCGGCGCTCCAGCAGTTCATTGGCCGGGGTGCGGGCAATGCGGGCGTTCAGTTCGCTAAACAGCCCGTGGGCCATGCGCACCGCCTGGGCGGCCCGGGGCGCCAGGTAGGCAAGGCCTTCGCTGGCCGCGACCAGGTCCGCGGCGATGTCCTGGAC
>NZ_BAXF01000628.1:0-1101 GCF_001310435.1 Arthrobacter sp. JCM 19049
CGGCGGTGATTCGGCATCGGCGCGGCCGTGGCCATCGCGTTTGCCCGCGAGGGCGCCGACGTGGCGCTGGCCTACCTGCCGCAGGAGGAAAGCGACGCACTGAGCATCGCGCAGGTGCTGGAGGAAGCCGGTGTGGAGGTGCACCACCTGCCCGGTGACCTGCGGGACCGCAGCTACCGTGATTCGCTGGTGGACGAGGCGGTCAAGGCCCTGGGCGGGCTGGACATCCTGGTGAACAACGCCGGCAAGCAGATCAGCATCGAGTCCATCGACCAGCTGAGCGATGAGCAGGTGGAGGCGACCTTTGACGTGAACATCCTGACAATGTTCACCCTCAGCCGGGCCGCCCTGAAGCACCTGGGCGAGGGTGGGTCAATCATCAACACCACCTCCATCCAGGCGTTCGAACCCTCCGCGCACCTGCTGGACTATGCGGCCACCAAGGGCGCGATCTCGAACTTCACCAAGGGTCTGGCGCAGCAGGCCGCCGAACGCGGCGTGCGCGTGAACGCGGTGGCTCCCGGACCGATCTGGACGCCGCTGCAGCCCTCCGATGGCCAGCCCATCGAGAAGCTGCCGAAGTTCGGTCACAATACCTGGCTCGGCCGTGCCGGTCAGCCGGTGGAGGTGGCTCCGGCCTACGTGTTCCTGGCCTCCGACGACGCCTCCTACGTGGTCGGGTCCACGATCCACGTCAACGGCGGACAGAACCAGCCGTAGCCGGCAGCTGGCCGCAACGGCCTGACGGCGGCACAGCCCGCCAATAAATAGAGGCACCAACGCCACGTCGTTGGTGCCTCTATTTATTTGACTCACACCCCGTTTGGCGGCGCTCGCTGCCCACCCGGGGCCGGTACGGCAAATGAACCTGGGGCCGTGGACCCCCACACGGATCCACGGCCCCAGGTCGTCTTGCGTTGTTTGGCGAACTAACCGCCGAAGCGCTGCCACACCCGATGCAGGGCCATCTGCCCGGCCAGCCAGGTCACGGCCTGCCCGGCATCTTGGTGTTCGAACCCGGGCGTGCCCGCCGGGATGGCCAGCTTCTCCAGGTCCTGCTCCAGCTCCGGGCTGGTGTAGGCCACGGCCTTGGACTGGCGG
>NZ_BAXF01000629.1:0-1095 GCF_001310435.1 Arthrobacter sp. JCM 19049
GTTCCGCACCGCCGCCGAACGCGACGCCGCCCACCGCGGCGGCATCATCCGGCTGCTGATGCTGCGCCTGCCCCCGGCCACCAAATTCGTGCTCGGGCACCTGAACAACACCGAGAAACTGGTGTTCACCCAAAGCCCGCACGGCTCCATCGAGGAACTGATCGCCGACTGCACCAGGCCGCCGTGGACAAGCTCGTCCCCGAACAGCTGCCAATGGACGCCGCCGCCTTCGAAGCGCTCTTCCATAGTGTGCGCGCCGAACAGATCGACACCGTCTTTTCGATTACCGCGGTCATCGCCAAGGTCTTCACCAGCTACACCCGGATCACCAAGCAGCTCAAATCCAGCAACTCGCTGCGCTCTACCAGGCAGTCAGCGACATCCGCTCCCAGCTGGAGCAGCTGATCTACCCCGGCTTCATCGCGGTGACCGGGGCGATGAACCTGCTGCGACTGCCGCGCTACCTGCAGGGCATCGAACGCCGGCTGGAGAAGCTCACCTCCGGCGCCGTGCAGCGCGACGCCCAGGCGATCGCGGTGATCCAGAAACTGGAGGACGAGTACGACGCGGCCCTGGAAAAGGTCCCCGCCGGTGCCGCGGTCCCCCACACCCTGCGCCAGGTGAAGTGGATGCTGGAGGAAATGCGCATCTCGCTGTTCGCCCAGGAACTGGGCACCGCCTACTCGGTCAGCGAAAAGCGCATCCGCAAGGCCATCGCCGAAGGACTTGCCGCGCTCTAACCGCATTCCCGCACCCGATCCGGGTTTGGCCCGCAGGGCTGGTCCCGGGGTGGGGTGTGGTGGGCCAGCCACCGGTGGTGGCTGGCCCACTGGTATTTCCGGCCGGTGTTTCCCGGTGGCTGTTTCCCGGTTGGTGTTTCCCGCCGGTGGTCCCCGAAAGAATTTTGGGGTTCGTGGGTTATCCCCATCCCGCCGGGCCTGGGTGGGGTGCCCAAGTTTGGTGGGTGATGGTAGGTGGCATGAATCAGGTTTCCCTGGCCACGGCCCTTGAGGTGGTACGCCACCGGGTGCGGCACAACGGTGCGGCATTAGATGGCACGGTGCTGCGTGAAATCCAGGAATTGTGTACCGCCTT
>NZ_BAXF01000630.1:0-1095 GCF_001310435.1 Arthrobacter sp. JCM 19049
CCGCGGCGAAGGAGCCGCTGGTCACAGTCCGGGTGGACCCGGACGAGGTGCTCTAAACCCCGCGCAGCCTATGCGCCGGCGCGGTTAGCGCAGCCGACCAGCGAGAAATTCACGGATCGCCCAGGCGGTCTCCTCCGGCTTTTCGTAGTGGATCAGGTGTCCCACGTTCTCCAGCATCACCAGCACCGCCTGCGGGAAGCTGGCGCGCAGCTGCTCCTGGGTGTCGGGGCTGCCCATCTCATCGTCCTCCCCGCCGACCATCAGCACCGGTTCGGCGATCCGCGGCGCCCACTGCTGCACCGTATGGCTGATCGAAGCCCGGTAGGCCTGGGAGAGGGTTTGGCGGTTGTGGAAGCCGGAGAAGTAGGCGCGGTGCTGGTCCCGCACATAGCGGCGCAGCTGCGGGTCCCGGCTCTTGGTCATGAACCAGCTCATCGCATCGGTGATCAACCCCGAGCGCAGGATCCGCTCACCCACCCCGGCCGGCAGCTTCGCGCAGGCCTCGTAGAAGAGCCCGGCGCCGGCGGCGATCAGCCGCTGGGAGGACTGCAGCGGCGGCTCGGAGATCGGGTTGAGCAGGATCAGTGAGGAAAAGACCCGCAGCGTGGCCAGCTTCGCGGCCACCAGGGAGCCGAAGGAATGCCCCAGCAGGATCACGTGCCCGCCCAGCTGCAGCTCGCTGGCCAAGTCATCGAGCACCCGGGCGTAGCCTTCCACGTCGTGTTCAGTGTCCATGGGGCTGGAGGCCCCGAACCCGGGCAGGTCCGGGACGATGAACGTGTACTCGGGCAGCAGCTCGGTGATCCGGGCCAGGCCGTGGTGGTCCCCGCGGAAGCCGTGCACCGCCAGGATCACCCCGGCCGGGGTGTCGATGCTGGACGGGTAGGTGAAGACCTTCATGGTGGAGTGCCGATGGTGGTGGGTGGAGATCAGTTCATCACGAAGGCGCATGGGTTAATGCTACCCACCGAGCAGGGCCAGGGCCGCTCCCTCATCGATGATCAGGTCGGTGATTAAGCCACCGGCCAAAGCCCCGCGCACCGCCGGAATCTTGCTGCGTCCGGCCACCACGCACAACCGGCGCGGCACCGCGCG
>NZ_BAXF01000631.1:0-1094 GCF_001310435.1 Arthrobacter sp. JCM 19049
CTGCCCGGCTGGGCACGTCAGCCAACCCGCTGATCATCGACATCGATGCCTCGCTAGTTGTTCTTCCCATGGACGTTGTGTACGCGGTCGACGGGTGATTTGCCGCCGATGCCGGTATGGGGTCTGTGATGATTGTACTCATGGAGCCAGGCGGGTAAGCGTCGGCGCGCTCGGCTTCTGAGCTGTAGTGCCGGGCGTAGGCCCATTCGAACGCGAGAGTGCGGTGGAAGCGCTCGATCTTCCCATTCGTCTGAGGCCGATACACCGCTGAATATCCACGGCAGGGGTCAGCTGCACATTGTCCCGGGGGAGGAAACACCCCCGGCAAGCCCGGCCTTTGACGGGTATGTCTTCGGTGCCATTCTCCAGCAGCCCACCGATGTGGACCAGCTGCTGGGCACGGCGCACCAGCAGGGGGCACGGATGATCAAAATGCAAGTAGAGGTGACCAACACCGGACCGGTTCCTGTTCCCCCGCTCACGGCCAAGGGTGCGGTGGCCTCCGCCGTCGGGGATCCGGCCCAGCTTCTTCACATCCACATGCACCAGATCGCCGGGGTTTCGTGCTCGTAGCGCACCGGTTTGGGCTTTCGCACCCGGACACCGGTGTTCAGATCGATGTGCCAAGAAGCGGCACCTGGTACCGGCTCAGCACTTTCGATACCGTCGATTGCGGCAGGCGCAGGTGATACGCGATCCGGTGCGGTCCCTACCGCCGGCTCACGCGCAGAGCAACGATCCGTCGCTCGGTGCGCTGGGACGTGCGGTTCGGTGAGCGGCGCGGCCTGGATGAGCGGTCCTCAAGCCCTGCCGCACCTTCAGCCTTGTACCGGGCCACCCAGTTCGATACCGTCCCCCGAGCGACCTGGAAGCGCTCGGCGACACGCGCCTGCGTCCATTTCTCGTTGACGACGAGCAGGACCATTTTCAGTCGGCCCTGCGGTGTCAGCGAAGCGCGGGCATGAGTAATGTAAGACATGAGGACCTTCGTGTGATTCGAGATGAGTGTGGTTACCCATATCGATACCGAAGGTCCTCACCTCTTTTCACACAACGCGCCGTTGCTCACAACCTCCGTGGGAAGAACAGCTAGT
>NZ_BAXF01000632.1:0-1082 GCF_001310435.1 Arthrobacter sp. JCM 19049
CGAGGGTGCATGGACGCCGTGGCGGCGCGGCGGTACGGTGGAGGCACCGGGGACGGGGCAGCGGCGTCCGCCGTTGGATCGGGCGTGGGGGAGGAGCAGGCGATGGGGACACGAGTGCCAAAGGGGCGGATACCCGATCTGGAGTCACGCCGGCGCCTGGACCCGCTGTGGACGGAGCTGGCCTGGGAATCGATCAACGACGGGCGGTTGTCAGTGACCGCCGCGGACGCCGCGGCAAGTGAGATCACGGTCCTTGGGGCGTGCCCGCGCTGTACGGATGAGATGACGTACCGCAGCGTTGAACGAGGCGTCGCGGCCGTACCCGGCCGGTCCGCAGCGGAACCCGGAATCTCAATACGCACCGAAACGGACACCCCGGCTCCGGCGCAGGCCGCGCAGACCCCGGGCATCGAGGTGGATGTGTTTTGCCGCTGCACCTACTCCCATCCGGGGCATCCGCCGCAGGAACCCTGGGGTGCGGGGCGGTGTTCCGTGTTGCGCTCAAGGAGCAAAATGCGGGGGTCTGGGTGCCCAGCCGGCCCAGCACGTTCCCGGGCGCTGATGCGTTGGAACGCAAGGAGCTGTGGGATGAAATCGTGCAGGGGATGCTGCCGCGCACGGCGGCCACGGCCAAGGTGTGGGGTGCCGGCTACACGGGCCTGCTGACCCTGTTGGTCTCGGCGGTGGTGGTCAGTGGGGATTCACTGGACCTGGTGGCCGAACCCTGGCGGAGCCTGATCATCGTGCTGTTGCTGCTCGGGCTGGGCCTGATGCTCACCGGACTGTGGTTTGTCACCCGCGCCGAGGCTCCACCGCAGCAGGCGGTGCGCCGCGCCGGGTTCCTCTGGCGATTCCCCAACCGCAGCCGCTACGAGAGGAGTCTGGCCGAGGCCGCCGTCTACCGTCTGGGCTTGGGGCACGCCTGCGTGATCGGGGGAGTGGCCGCCTTTCTGCTGGGGGTCGCGTTCTGGCTGTTCAGCTTCCCGGCTAGACCCGGCGCCCGGTGGGCGTGGGCGCAGCCAAAAGCCCCGACCGCCGGCGCCCGTCCTGGAGGACAGGGAGCCGGCGAGCGGGGCTTTTAA
>NZ_BAXF01000633.1:0-1082 GCF_001310435.1 Arthrobacter sp. JCM 19049
GGTCGTGTTCGGCGTAGCGTCGGCGGCCAGCAGCTGGATGCCGTGCAGGGTGGCGGTGGAGGTCAGTTCCGCGAAGTCCACGTTGCCGATCACCGGCAGGTGGAAGAGCGAGCCGACGGTGGAGCGCACCGTCTTGGGGTTGTAGATGTCCACGCTGCCTTGGTGAACAGCACCGCGTCCGCCCCGGCCGCGTCGGCCGCGCGCAGGATGGTGCCGGCGTTGCCCGGGTCCTGCACCCGGCAGAGCACCGCGATCAGCCGCGGTGCGGAGTCAAGCAGTTCCCGCAGATCCGGTTCGTTGCGCCGGGCGACGGCGATGATGTGCGGGGTGATGGTGTCGGCCATGGCCGCGAGCACCTGTTCAGTGACGGTGCGGGCCGGGATCTGGGCGTCCTGCAGCAGTTCGCTGAATTCGGAGGAGGAGCCCAGGAAGTGTTCGGTGGCGTACACCGAGACCAGCACCTGACCGGTGGCGGCGTGCGCCTTCAGCGCCTCGCGTACGGCCTGCGGGCCTTCGACCAGGTAGTGTCCGCTGGCTTTGCGTCCGGCGCGGGTGGCCAGCCGGGCGACGGCTTTGACCTTGTCGGCCCGCGGGTTGGACATCACCGGTTCTTCGTAGCTGGTCATGATTCGAGAATACCGGCAAATACGGTGCCGGGCAGAACGCCAGCGGGTGCAGACCATGGTTATGGTCTGCACCCGCTGGTGTGTTTCCTCACGCGCATCCGGCGCCTGGCACCGGTGACGGGTGGTGAAGGATGAGTAAGGCTTTACTTCATCTGCTGACGAGCTTCGCCACCGGCAGGCTCGTAGCCTGCGGCCTTGGCGGACTCGATCGAGTTGAACCAGTACTCGGCAGTGGTCTGCTCGTACCAGGTCGAGCCCGGCACGTGGTACTTGTTCGAGCCGGAGTTGCCCTTGATGACGAAGCCTTCCGGAGCGTCCTGACCCTCGATGGCCTTGATGCCACCGGCGGCTTCGGCCTTGGAGGCCGAGGTGTGAGCGGAAGCAGCGGCAGGAGCCTTCTCAGCCTTCGGGGCGGCAGCTTGGCGGCGGCGGCCTGCGGGGCCTTGGCGGCTACTG
>NZ_BAXF01000634.1:0-1083 GCF_001310435.1 Arthrobacter sp. JCM 19049
TGGACGAGGCCAACGTGAACCACGCCGGCCCGGTGGACGAGGTGGCCGCGGACCTGGACAGCCGGGAAGCCGCGGTGGACTACTACGACGGTGACGACCAATCGGGCGAGGACGCCTGGAACCTGACAGGACGGTAATTGATGACCAATCCCGCGAGCGGTGAAGCCCCGGTTCCCACGCTGAACATCGCCAATGTGCTCACCACGGTGCGCATCATCATGGTGCCCTTCTTCGTCTGGGCGCTGCTGGCCGACAACTCCACTCAGGGGGTGTGGCGCTGGGTGGCGGTGGCGATCTTCGCCGTGGCCATGTACACCGACAAGCTGGACGGGGACCTGGCCCGCAGCCGCGGACTGATCACCAACTTCGGCAAGATCGCCGACCCGATCGCGGACAAGCTGCTCACCGGCTCGGCGCTGGTGGTCTTCTCCATCATCGGCGAACTGTCCTGGTGGGTGACGATCGTGATCCTGGTGCGCGAGTGGGGATCACCCTGCTGCGCTTCGCCGTCATCCGCTACGGGGTGATCGCGGCGGACATGGGCGGGAAGATCAAGACCGTGCTGCAGACCGTGGCCATCATCCTCTACCTGCTGCCGTTCACCCACACCATTGACTGGTTGGGCACCACCGCCTGGATCATCATGCTGCTCACCGTCGCGGTGACCGTGCTGACCGGACTGGACTACGTCGTGAAGGCGGCGAAGCTGCGCTCAAACGCGCGCCGGACCCAGTAGCGGCCAGGGGATACGGCCAGGCCCACCGCCGACGGCCAGCCAAGGATTAGAACATGTAGGACACGTGGAGGAAAGGCAGGAGCATGCATACGGAACTAGCAACTCGGGTTGTTGAGCTGGCCAGGGCCACCGGGCGACAGATCGCCACGGCCGAATCACTGACCGCCGGCATGATCAGCGCCACCCTCGCCTCGGTGCCCGGCTCCTCGGCCGTGCTGCAGGGCGGGGTGGTTTCCTATTCCTCCAAGGTCAAGGCCTCACTGTTGGATGTGCCCGCCGAGCTGCTCTCCACCCACGGCTCGGTGGACCCGGAGGTCGCGCGGCTGATGGCCGTCGGCGCCCGGCAG
>NZ_BAXF01000635.1:0-1081 GCF_001310435.1 Arthrobacter sp. JCM 19049
GGTAGAACTTCCAGTGGGCCCGCTGCCGGGCCGGTTCCCCGGCCAGCTGCACCCCGGCCCCTGGATGCCAGCGGTACAACTGGCCGGGCTTCTGCGTGTAGTAGGTGAACAGGAAGTCCTCAACCGGGTGCTTCTTCCCGCTCATCCGCCGCGTGGTGAAGGCCTCGCCGAAGCTGCGTGCGCGCCGCTCATGCTCCAGGGCGCGCTCGCCCCATGCGGCGGCGGGCAGCAGGACGGTTTCAGGCGTGGGCATGGCACCCATTATCCCGCCCCTGAGGCGGTGGCGGCCAGCGGCCGTCGCGCATCTCACTCCCACCGCCCGCTTAACGCCGCTGGCGGCCCTTCCCGGCAATGTCGGGAAGAGCCGCCAGCGGCGTGGGAAGTGGGTCTAGCCCATGTGGATCACGCCGAAGAGCACGCCGGAGGCGAGCATCACCAGCGAGACCACCAGGCCCGCCACAGCACCTTCTTGTGGTGATCGCCCAGGTCAACCTTGGCCATGGAGACCAGCAGCAGGATCGCGGGCACCAGCGGAGACTGCATGTGCACCGGCTGGCCGGTGATCGAGGCGCGGGCCATGTCCACCGCGTCGATGCCGAAGTGGGCTCCGGCCTCGGTCAGCACCGGCAGGACACCGAAGTAGAACGCGTCATTGCTCATGAAGAACGTCGCCGGGACGGAGATCAGGCCGGTGAGCACGGCCAGGTAGGGGCCCATGGAATCCGGGATGATGTCCACGAGCCAGGCGCTCATCGCATCGACCATGCCGGTGCCCGAGAGCACGCCGGTCAGCACCGCGGCGGCCAGCACCATGGAGACCACGGCGATGATTTCGCTGGAGTGCGCGGTGATCATCTTCATCTGGTCGCTGACCTTCGGGAAGTTCACCACCAGGCGATGCCGGTGCCGACCATGAACAGGTAGGACAGCGGAACAACGTCGATGATCAGCAGCACCATGATCGCCACGGTGAGCACCAGGTTGAAGATGAACAGCTTCGGGCGCAGCGTCTCGCGGTTCGGGTCCAGCGCGGTTCCGTCCATGGTGGGCCGTTCGCTGCCATCGCCCTTGGTGGCCACCG
>NZ_BAXF01000636.1:0-1074 GCF_001310435.1 Arthrobacter sp. JCM 19049
GGCCGAGCAGAGCCCGGAGAGCAAGATCCTGGCGCACCAGCGGTGGGCGCCGACATCACCGGCTCGGATTCCATGGATTCGGCGCCCCGGCTGGAGGCGGGCGCCCAGCAGGATCGCCTGCCGGTCACCGGTGAGGAGCAGGCCCGCTACTACAAGCTGCCCGACATCCAGGACGGCGAGCGCCTGACGGTCAGCGGCCAGCCGATCGTGGACATGATGGGCGAACCCACCAGCCGCGAATCGATGCGCTTGCGCGCCGAGCTGCTTGATTCGCAGGGGCGCGCCTGCGCCGGCAACTCGAACGCTTCGATCTCCCGCAGCAATTCCACCCCGCTGCCGGTCCTGCACCTGCAGACCACGGCGAAGGACACCTACTCCACCTGCTTCTCCAACGAGGATGACACGGTGTACCTGAAGCTGCAGCGCACCGGGCAGTGGCAGGCGCAGGACGAGGTGCCGGTGGAGCTGCGGGTCAGCGTCGAACCGGCGGTGGATCCGACCTCGCTGTCCGGGGTGATGCCCGAACAGCAGCCCCCGGTCTCGGTTAGCCTGAGCGGGGAGCCGAGCCCGGTGTCCGGCGGCAGCGGTTTCGCCACCGCCACCGAGCTTTCCGCCGGCACGATCTCCGCCGATTCGGTGCTGCCCTACGAGGTCAAGTACTACAAGGTGCACCTTTCGGAGGGTCAGCGGCTGAGCTACCGGTTGAGCGTGCAGCCCTCCGAGAACGCCAGCGCCTCCGGGCTGGCCACCGGCACCTATTCCCCGCTGCTGGCTCCGGACGTGGCCGGCACGAGCTGGGACAAGCTCTCCCGGAGGATGTGGGCGCTCGGTCACCCGCAGCACGCTCAGCGAGGTCTCCCGCGACCTGGTGGACAGCTACGGGGGAAGGTTCGGCCTGCGGGTGCCCGGCGACTACTACATCGCGGTGGCCGGCACCGCTAATGACCCGCGCGGACTGAATCCGCTGAACTATTCGCTGGCCGTTGAGGTCAGCGGGGAGGCGAAGAACACCGGCGCCTGGGAGCCGGACATCGGCGAGCAGGGCCAGGCCCTGGCCGCAGGGGATGCCGGTTC
>NZ_BAXF01000637.1:0-1072 GCF_001310435.1 Arthrobacter sp. JCM 19049
GCCGCGCAGCTGGCCCCGCGTGTGGGGCGCTGGTTTGAGATTGAGCCGTTGGATGAGCACAGCAGCATGTTGCGCACCCAGAACGCAGACCTGCGCTGGGCCGCCTTTGGATTGGCGTTGTGCGAGGCCCCGCTCAGCGAGGTGCAGCCGCCGAAGCTGCGTGAGCTGCTCGCGACGTGGTCCGCCAACCTGACGTCGCGGCCCGACTCGTAGAGCGAGGCCGGCCGATCTGAGCAGCCACGGGAACTTGATCTACCGGCAGTGAACCGAAGATGACGATGGCTGGGGTGAACGCGGCGTCGTGGAGGCACGGGGCTGCGGCCAACGACCCCCAGATCAAAAGATCAACCGCGGCAACCGAGCCCGTGCTTGTCTTGCCCGGTGGTGCTTCCCGCTGGAGCCACGCCCTGACGCACCAGCTGGGGATGCTTGCCATGCCGCGCAGCCAGCGATCACGGACAACAAAATTACCGCCCGCGTGATCGAGGGATTCATCCCAACTCTTGCACGTCCCGGTGTTTCAGTCCGGGCATCGCCATTCAGCAAGCCCTGCACGAGCCGAGCATTGAGACTAGAGCCCCACCCATTCGGAGGATCCCGAAGTGAAGTGCTGGCGCTTCCAGATGGGCACCTCCGCCTTGATGCGCTCCACCAGATTCTCGATGGCTTCGAAGGCCTCGCGGCGGTGCGCGGCCGCGGATGCCGCGACCAGCGCGGCATCCCCGATGGTTAGAGCCCCGACCGGTGCACGGCTGCCAGCCGCAGCCCGGTGCGGGCCTCCTCCTCAGCCAGGATCTTCTCCAGGAATTCCTGCGCCTGCGGATGATGCGAGTAGTCCAGCGAGTTCACCGCCTGGCCGCCGTCGTGGTTGCGGATGATCCCGTGGAACAGCACCACGCTCCGGCGGTGTCCGATTTCACGCCCTCCTGACGGCGTCCTCATCGATGGGCTGGTCGGTGATCAGTGCGTAGCTCACGTAGCTCCTCTGCTTAGGACTCTTATGACTGCTGGTGCAGCGCGGATTCGGTCAGGTCGGGGGCCAGCTGCGCGACCGCTGGGGCGCCGCCGGGCA
>NZ_BAXF01000638.1:0-1070 GCF_001310435.1 Arthrobacter sp. JCM 19049
GACGCCGTGGTCGGGGGAGGTCTCGGTCGGGCTGGCCACCGAGTCGCTGACCCGCACCCTGCTGGTCTCCATTTCCTGGATCATCCTCTTCGCGCTGCTGGCCGCGGTGCTGGCCACCCTGGTTGGCCGGGCGACGGTGCGCCGGCTCAAGCGTGAGACCCTGGGGCTGGAACCGGCGGAAATCGCCCAACTGGTCCGCGACCAGCAGGCCGTGCTCTACGGGGTGACCGACGGGGTGATGGGCCTGGGCAGCGACGGGGTGATCACGGTGCGCAACAAGGCCGCCCGGCAGATGCTCGGGCTGCCGCACCGCACCGAGCTGGCCGACGTGGTGGGCCGTCACTACGCGGCCGCCGGACTGAACGAGCGGCTGGTCACCGCTATCCGGCAGCGCGAACGCACCCCGGTGCGCCTGGAGGTTGGCCAGACCTCGCTGATCGCGCGCATCAATGACGTGGTGCGCGACGGGGTGGACCTGGGCCAGGTGATCCTGCTGCGCGACGTGACGGTGGTCGAGGCGTTGGGCACCAAGCTGGATGCGGTGCAGGACATGGCCGACGCGCTGCGCGCGCAGCGCCACGAATTCGCCAACCGGATGCACGCGGTGCTGGGACTGCTGCACCAGGCAGGATCGACCAGGCCCGCGACTACCTGCGTGAGGTCACCGACTCGGGGCCGGCCATTGTCCCGGTTCAGGGGCTGGAAACCGTCAGCGACCCCTACCTGGCCGCGTTCATTGCGGCCAAGGGGATCAGCGCCCACGAAATGGGAATCGAGCTGCGCATCTCCCCGGACTCAATGCTCTACGCGCCGGTCGCCAGTGCCCACGACGCCCAGGACGTCACCGCGGTCCTTGGAAATATGCTTGATAATGCATTTACTGCTTCACTAGGGCTGAAGGGCCGCGGTGGGTGGAAGTCGACCTATTGTCCGAGGGGAGCACCCTGCACCTGGCGGTAGCCGATTCGGGGGCGGGCATCACCACCGCACAAGACATCTTCAATCCCGCGGTCACCACCGGCAGCCAGCTCGGTGCCGGGCACGGACACGGGGTGGGACTGCCCCTGATC
>NZ_BAXF01000639.1:0-1067 GCF_001310435.1 Arthrobacter sp. JCM 19049
GGTGCCCGCCGATCCGGGCTGGGCGCAGCACTTTGAACAGCTGGCCGAGCGCCTGCGCCGGGCCCTGGGGGCCACCGCGCAGGTGGTTGAGCATGTGGGCTCGACCTCGGTGCCTGCGCTGGCGGCTAAGCCGGTCATTGACATCAACCTGCTGGTGGATGATCCGCGGGACGAGGATTCCTACGTGCCGCAGCTGCGCGCGGCCGGGCTGCTGTTCTGGTTGCGGGAGCCGGGCTGGCACCAGCACCGGTTGTTCAAGCAGCTGGCCACCGGCAGCACGCTGGAGGCCAATATCCACCTCTTCGCGCTGGGCAGCGCCGAGCACTGCCGGATGGTGCTGCTGCGTGACCGGTTGCGCTCCGACCCGGCCATGCGGCGGGCGTACGCTCGGGCCAAGCTCGACGCGGCCGGCCAACTCAATGAGCGCACCGCTCACCAGGGTCTGGTCATGGACTACAACCGGATCAAGGAGCCGTTCATCCTGGGCCTGCTGGAGCAAATCGTCCACGGATTCCCGGAAGACTCTTTGCCCACCACGGCGTGAAACAGTAGACACCCCGACTTGACTTGAGTCACAATTCATTATTACCTAATGATCGTTCGGTAAATAATTCCTGCAGGGGTGCCCATGAGCGAAACACAAGTCGAAAAGTCCCTCCCCCACGCCATCCTGGCCAATGACTACGCCACCGAATGGATGGGCATTGAAGTGCTGCAGCTGGGGGACGGCACCGCCACCATCACCATGCAACTGCGCAAGGAGATGCTCAACGGTTTCGGCATCGCCCACGGCGGGATGGTCTTCGCCCTGGCCGATACGGCCTTCGCCCTGAGCTGCAACCCGGCCGAGGGCAGCGACAAAACCATCACGGTGGCCTCCGGGGTGGACATCAACTTCCTCAAGCCAGGCATTCCCGGACGCACGCTGACCGCCCACGGACAGCGGGTCGCCCAACAGGGCCGCAGCGGCGTGTACGACATCCGAGTCACCCAGGACACCCCGCAGGGAGACGAGGAACTGCTGGCCGTCTTCCGCGGCCGTTCGCGCACCATCCCCAAGCCGGCCT
>NZ_BAXF01000640.1:0-1055 GCF_001310435.1 Arthrobacter sp. JCM 19049
CTGGCGGAGCCGGAGGTGGACTTTGGCTGTGGGGTTTTGGTCAGGCTCATCAGTTCGCTCCCGAGAATTCCTTGTGGCGGGCGATGATGGCCCGGGCAATCATGTTGACCACCAGGGTGATCACGAACAGCACCAGGCCGGCGGCGATCAGCTCAGCCAGTCGCAGGCCGAACGCCTCCGGGAAGTTCAGCGCGATTTCCGCGGCGATGGTCTGGTTGCCGGACTGGATCAGCGACGGGATCAGCGCACCGGTGGACAGCACCAGGCCACCGCCATCGTTCGCCCAGGGCGCGGCCCAGGCCCAGCATCACCGCGGAGATGATGCCGGGGCGGGCGAAGGGCAGCACCGCGGTGGTGATCATTTCCCAGCGGGTGGCACCCAGCGCCAGGGCGGCCTCCTCATGCAGCTTCGGGGTCTGCAGGAAGATTTCACGGCACAGCGAGGTGATGATCGGCAGCACCATCACCGCCAGCACGATCCCGGCGGTGAGCATGGTCTTGCCGGTCTGGCTGGCCGGGCCGCCGAAGATCGGGATGAAGCCAGGTTCTCTGCCAGCCACTGGTAGCCGGGCACCAGGGCCGGGGCCAGCACCAGGTAGCCCCAGGCGCCGTAGATCACCGAGGGGATCGCGGCCAGCAGGTCGATGACGTAGCCCAGCGGGCCGGCGATCGAACGCGGGGCGTAATGGGAGATGAACAAGGCCACCGCGATGCCGATCGGGGTGGCGATCAGCAGGGCGATCGCCGCGGCGATCACGGTGCCGATGATGATCGGGAAAATGTAGGCGAAGAAGCCCTCGCCGCCGGAGATCTCCGCCGGGTCGGCGGTGAAGGTGGGCAGGGCCTGGATGAAGAGGAAGACCGCGACCGCGAACAGTCAGCAGGATCAGCACGCCCGCGGACAGCGCCGCGGTGGAGAAAATCCTGTCCCCGGCGCGCCCGGCGGTCGAGCCGCTCTTCAGGGCATTGGTGGTCATGGGATAAGCCTTCTAGTGGGGTCGTATGCCGGCGGGTTTACCGGCGCGAAGGAGGTTGGAGGGGTGTGGCGCGGGCCG
>NZ_BAXF01000641.1:0-1057 GCF_001310435.1 Arthrobacter sp. JCM 19049
ACCGCCAGTCCCTGGCGCTGCGCGGGGACGCGGCCGCCCAGGCGCACTACCTGCGCTTCTTCCGGGCCGATTCGATCGTGCGCGATGCGGAGGCGCTGCGCACGGCGCTGGGCATCGAACGCTGGAGCACGCTGGGCCAGAGCTATGGCGGGTTCTGCACGCTGAGCTACCTCTCGCTCTTCCCGCAGTCCCTTCAGCGCTGCCTGATCACCGGCGGGCTGGCCTCGCTCACCGCCGACGCGGACACCGTCTACCGGGCCACCTACCGCAGGATGGCCGAACGCAACGCCGAGTACTTCACCTGGTACCCGCAGGACCGCCAGGTGCTGCAGCGCATCTACCGCCACGTGCGCACCTTCCACGATGAACGCCTGCCCGATGGGCGGCCGGTGACGGTCCCGCTGGTGCAGATGCTCGGGCAGTACCTGGGCGGGAACACCCGGGTGCATTCGCTGCACCATGTGCTGCAGGAGGCGTTCATCGACACCCCGGGCGGCCGCGGCTGTCGGACACGTTCCTGGGGGTGCTCTACGACCAGGCCAGCCGTGCCGCGAACCCGCTCTACGCGGTGCTGCACGAATCGATCTACGCCCAGGGCCAGGCCACCAACTGGGCCGCGGAACGGGTGCTGGAGGAATTCGCGGAATTCAGCCCGCAGGCCGAGGTGCCGCTGCTGACCGGTGAGATGGTGTACCGCTGGTACTTCGCCGAGGACCCGGCGCTGCGCCCGCTGGAGGAGACCGCCCGGCTGCTGGCCGAATACGAGCACTTCACCCCGCTGTACGACCTGCAGGTGCTGGCCCGGAACCAGGTGCCGGTGGCCGCCGCGGTCTACCACGACGACGTCTACGTGGACCGCGAGCTCTCCCTGGACACCGCCAGCCGGGTGCGGGGCCTGCAGACCTGGGTGACCAAGGCGTTCCACCACGATGGGATCGCCGACGAGGGCGCGTACATCTTCAAGCGGCTGCTGGACATGACCAACGGCGTCGACCCGGATGCGGCGCTGAAGTCCGCCACCGGCCACGGCTCCCCCGGCGCGGCCGTCGCGGACCCC
>NZ_BAXF01000642.1:0-1046 GCF_001310435.1 Arthrobacter sp. JCM 19049
CACCGGACACGGTCAGCGGCGCGCGCTCGACGTCGCCGCCGGCAGCTGCGGCCGGGGCCGACTCGGTGGTGTAGGTCGACGGGGTGTCGCCTTCGAATTCGTTGATCTCTTCAGCGTTCTGAGCCACGATTATCTCCTAGTAAGTTTTTCTTCTCGGGGCCAGGACTACTGGGCGACCTGGGTGATTTCGAACGGCTTCGGAGCCTGGGCCGCGTGCGGGTGCTCAGCGCCACGGTAGACTTCAGCTTGCTCAGCTGGGCTGCGGCGATCTTGTTCTTCGGCAGCATGCCTTGATGGCCTTCTCGACAGCCTGAACCGGGTTCTTCTCCAGCAGTTCGGCGTAGTTCGAGCTCTTCAGACCGCCCGGGAAACCGGAGTGGCGGTAAGCGCGCTTCTGCACCAGCTTGTTGCCGGTCAAGGCAACCTTCTCAGCGTTGATGATGATGACGTGGTCGCCCATGTCCATATGCGAGGCGAAAGTAGCCTTGTGCTTGCCGCGCAGCAGGGTCGCTGCTTCGACAGCCAGGCGGCCGAGCACAACATCGGTGGCGTCAATGACGTGCCACTGACGGGTCTGGTCAGCCGGCTTAGGGGTGTACGTACGCACAGTAATTGCCTTACGTTGATTCGTTTCTGGTCAAACAGCTGCAGGTGTCATGGCGTGAGATCCATCAGGGACAAGCACTGTCGTGTTTACTTTGTGTCAGGACCAGTACGTCAGGTGAGGACTGATTTAACCGGCCGTCCAGGTGGTGTTCGCATGCCCAGCAGACCAGCGGCTATGCAACTAAGCCGTCACGCTGTGGCATGTAGTGTCGAACGTGGACATACACAACTTTCACAAGTTTAGCCGATTAATGGGCCAGCACACAATTCGGCTAGAGGGTCCAGTGGGGCCCAAATGCCCGCAATGACGGGTATTTTCCGTCACAGTCCCCAAGCCCACCTGTCAATCATCTACCGCCCGGATTCCGCCGAAGTGCTCTTCGCCGGGTGCTCTTCGTGGCCCTGAGCGGTGGCGGTGCCTTCCTCCACGAGCGCCCCGG
>NZ_BAXF01000643.1:0-1046 GCF_001310435.1 Arthrobacter sp. JCM 19049
GATTCGCGCCGCGCTCGCCGAGGTGGATTTCAGCCCGGTCCCGGACGCAGCAGCTTCACCACCCTGGTGCAGCACGCCGCCGAGGTGGGGCTGGGCCAGCCGGGGGACGTGAGCGGGCTGATCGATCGGCGTTGGGTGCGCCACCAGGAGGAGCCATGAGCGTCCAGCTGCACGAGCTCAGTCTGCGCTACCCGGGTGGGCCGGTGGTGATCGACCGGCTGAGCACCCGGATCGAGGCCGGGGAGTTCGTGGCGGTGCTCGGCGCGTCGGGATGCGGGAAGTCCTCGCTGCTGAACATCATCGCCGGACTGCAGCCACCGACCGCCGGCTGGGTGGAGGTCCCGGCCGACGGGGCCGCGTTCATGTTCCAGGACGCGAACCTGCTGCCCTGGCTGAACGCCGCGCAGAACGTGGAACTGGCGCTGAAGCTGGCCGGGTCCCGGCGAACCAGCGGGGACAGGACGCGCACCGGCTGCTTGAACTGGTGCAGCTGGGCACGCCGCGCAGCGCAAACCCCATGAACTCTCCGGCGGCATGCGCCAGCGGGTGGCATTGGCCCGGGCCCTGGCCCAGCAGCGCCAGGTGCTGCTGATGGATGAGCCTTCGCCGCGCTGGATGCCATCACCCGGGACCTGCTGCACGAACAGCTGCGCGCCCTATGGCACAGCTCGGGCAAGACCATCATCTTCGTCACCCACAACGTGCGCGAGGCGATCCGGCTGGCCGGTCGGATCCTGGTGCTCTCCTCCCACCCGGGGCGGATCCTGGAAACCCGGCAGGTCAGCGACGCGCTGCGCAACAACCCGGTCCGGGCCGCCGACCTGGCGGACGAACTCACAGCGATCCTCAGAAAGGAGCAGGCCAAAAATGAGCATTCTCGCACCCCTGCTTGAACGGGGCCTGGCACCCGCCGCCCGGCGCCGCCCGCCGGCGGTGCCTCCCGGATTGATGCGGTTGTTGCCCCGCTGCTGGTGGTGGTCGTGGCGCTGAGCCTCTGGCAGATCCTGGCCTGGGTTTCCCCGCTGCGCGATGACCTGTTCCCGGCC
>NZ_BAXF01000644.1:0-1047 GCF_001310435.1 Arthrobacter sp. JCM 19049
CGCGCTTCGCCGCCTGCTTCTACCCGAACACGGCGCTGGCAGCGCCGGACCCGGTGCCCGCCAGCAGCGCCCAGCTAGTGGCGGGCACGGAGCCGATCATCGCCGCCCAGGGCATCGAGCTGTCATTCGCCTCCGGCACTGGCCGCACAAGCGCCAGGTGCAGGTGCTCAAGGGCGTTGACCTTGAGCTGTACCCGGGGGAAACCTTGGGGCTGGTAGGCGAATCGGGCTGCGGCAAATCGACCTGGTGCGCGTGATCGCCGGGCTGCTGCAGCCGCAGTCAGGCCGCGTGATGATTCAGGCGCGCAGCTCGGCGCACCGAACACCGAGTCGTGGAAGAAGGCGCGCCACCAGGTGCAGATGGTGTTCCAGGACCCGTTCGGCTCGCTGAATCCCAAGCGCAGGGTGGCTCGATCATCGCCGACCCGTTCATGATCCACACTGACACCCGCGGCGACCAGCTCAAGACGCGGGTGCGCGAACTGATGGACTTGGTGGGGCTTAACCCGGAGCACTACAACCGCTTCCCCTCGGAGTTCTCCGGCGGGCAGCGCCAGCGCATCGGCATTGCCCGCGCGCTGGCGCTGAAGCCAAGGTGGTGCTCTTCGACGAGCCGGTGTCAGCGCTGGACGTGTCAGTGCAGGCCCAGATCCTGAACCTGATCTCCGATCTGCAGCGCGAGCTGGGCCTGAGCTACATCTTCATCTCCCACGACCTGTCGGTGGTACGCCACATTTCCGACCGCGTCGCGGTAATGGACCACGGGCAGATCATCGAGCTGGCCGGGGCGCAGGAACTCTACGAGAACCCGCAGGCCGACTTCACCAAGACCCTACTGGCCGCCAGCGCAAGGAGCTGAGAATGAGCGCCCAAACACTTTCCGTCCCGGCGGTGAGCAGCGCAGCTCGCTGCGCATGACCGTCGACTACCTGCTCAAGGACCGGACCTCGCTGCTGGCAGCCTGCTTCCTGGCGCTGCTGGTGCTCTTCGCGCTGGCCGCCCCACTGCTGGCCCTGGCCACCGGGCATCCACAACGAGCAGTTCCGCG
>NZ_BAXF01000645.1:0-1033 GCF_001310435.1 Arthrobacter sp. JCM 19049
CACGGCTATGCGGGGCCCGGCTCCTTCTTCGCGCCCACCGTGCTGGACGCCGTGGACCGGGACAGCGCGGTGGCGCGTCAGGAGATCTTCGGCCCGATTGCCGCGATCCAGCGTTTTGAGACCGAACAGCAGGCCCTCACCCTGGCCAACGACACCGAGTACGGACTGGCCGGGTACGTGTTCAGCCAGGATCTGGACCGGGCGCTGAATGTCGCAGACCGGCTGCAGACCGGGATCGTGGGCATCAACCAGGGGGTGCCCTCCAACGCCGCGGCCCCCTTCGGCGGGGTGAAGCATTCGGGCCTGGGCCGCGAGGGCGGGGCCGAGGGGCTGGAGGAGTACCAGTCCGTGCGCTTCTACAACATCGCCCGGCGCGACACCTAAACCCCGGCCCACGACGCGCCGGTTTCGGCCAACCCCTGGCCGGAACCGGCGCCGCGTCGCGTCCGCACGAACCTGGTTCCCGCGGCTGGGCGAAACCCCCAGTCAGCGTGCCGAACGCCACGTCCGATCCGCAAGAAAGCGCAGTAGGATGATAAATAAATTCGGATCCCGGATAACTACCCGGCGCCGGTTTTCCGGACCCGGGCTACAACGGTGTGGGCAGGAGGCGGGCGTATGGGCGAAGAACGGCACAGCAGTGTACGACAAGCGCGGCCGTGCGCACCGAAGTCCATCCGGCGTTCCACCGTTTCCAGCAGATCCACGGCTCAGGCCCCCGGCTGCTGTTCATCACCGCGGCGCCGGGCACCGGGCGCAGGCTGTTCGCCAGGTCCTGGCTGGATGGTGCACCCGGAGAGATCCACGACCTGTCCGACGGAAGCCCGGAAACCAGTTCCGGGATCTTTGACCAACTGCAGCAGCTGACCGAACGGCTGGACGCGACCCCCAGCTACGTCTGGCGGTGCTCCTGCCGGTGGGGCGCTCCACCTGGCTGCTGGCCGCCCGCTACCACTGCAGCGTGGCCCGGCACCGGGACCTGCTGCTCAGCGCGGCCGAGCTGGCCCAGGCACTGGATTGCGAGGCGCATCTG
>NZ_BAXF01000646.1:0-1037 GCF_001310435.1 Arthrobacter sp. JCM 19049
TGATCGGGGTGGGTGAGCTCATCGAGCAGCAGGATCAGCCCGCCCAGCTTCGCTCCCCCGGCGTCGTGGCGGCGCACATCCAGTCCCCACTGCACCAGGGTGTCGGCCAGCTGCTGGGCGGTGGGCGAATCGCCCAGGATCAGCAGCGGGCCGGGCAGCAGCGGGGTCTGGGTGGACCAGCGGCGCAGCCGGGCCGGTTGCGGTAGGCCCAGCTTCTTGGCCAGGGTGCGGGTAAAACCGGTGTTGACCAGTTCCAGGTACTTGTCTGCCATTAGTTGCGTGCCTCCAAAATCGCTACGACTCCCTGCCCGCCGGCGGCGCACACGGAGATCAGTCCACGTCCCGAGCCCTTCTCATGCAGCATCTTGGCCAGCGTCGCCACGATTCGTCCGCCGGTGGCGGCGAACGGGTGGCCGGCGGCCAGCGAGGACCCGTTGACGTTCAGCTTACTGCGGTCGATGGCGCCCAGCGGGGCATCCAGGCCGAGCTTTTCGCGGCAGAATTCCTCGTCCTCCCACGCCGCCAGCGTGGAGAGCACGGTGCCGGCGAACGCCTCGTGGATTTCGTAGAAGTCAAAGTCCTGCAGGGTCAGGTTGTTGCGCTTCAGGATCCGGGCGACCGCGTAGGCCGGGGCCATCAGCAGGCCCTCCGCACCGTGCACGAAGTCCACCGCGCCGGCCTCGAAGTCCACGAAGTTCGCCAGCATCGGCAGGTTGTTGGCCTTGGCGTATTCCTCGCTGCCCAACAGCACCGTGGAGGCCCCGTCGGTCAGCGGGGTGGAGTTGCCCGCGGTCATGGTCGCCTCATCGCCCAGCGACTTGCCGAAGGCCGGCTTCAGGCTGCCCAGCTTTTCCAGGCTGGAGTCCGGGCGCAGGTTGTTGTCCCGGCTAAGGCCGTTGAAGCTGGTCATCAGGTCATCGAAGAACCCGCGCTCGTAGGCGGCGGCCAGGTTCTGGTGGCTGGCCAGGGCCAGCTCATCCTGCGCCTGGCGGGTGATGCCCCAGGCGTGGGTGGTCTTGGCCTGGTGCTCGCCCATC
>NZ_BAXF01000647.1:0-1030 GCF_001310435.1 Arthrobacter sp. JCM 19049
CGTGCGGCAGATCATTGACGAGCTCTCCGCCGAGGTGATCAGCGGCTGCGCCGCGAACTGATCTGGCGTCCCGGGGCGCTGGAGCTGCTCCAGCAGTTCTCAGCCGCCGGGATCCCGCAGGCGCTGGTGACCATGAGCGAACGCAGCATCGTGCAGGACTTCCTCACCCAGCTGCCCGAAGCGTACTTCGACGTCACCGTCACCGGGGACGAGGTGGAGCACGGCAAGCCGGACCCGGAACCGTACCTGCGCGGGCTGCAGCTGCTGGGCGAGAAATTCGAGATTTCCCTGGACCCGTCCCAGTGCGTGGGCCTGGAGGATTCACTGCCGGGCATCACCGCGGCCAGCGCCGCGGGGCTGTTCGCGGTGCTGGTCCCCAACGCCACCGACCCCGGTCAGGGGCCGTGGCGGCGCAGCGAATCGCTGCGGCAGCTGTCCATTGAACAACTGAACACCTGGTTGGAGCAGATCAACGCGTGAGCGAACTGAACGAGAAATGGCCCGGGCTCCGGCTGGGCAGGATCGCCGGGGTCCCGGTCTACCTTGCCTACTCCTGGTTCTTCATCACCGTGGTGATCACGGTGATCTTCGGCATGCAGCTGCAGCGCACCGCCTGGATCCCGGCCACCACCGCCTACCTGCTGGGGTTCATCTGCTCGCTGATGATCGCCCTGGCCGTGCTGATCCATGAGCTGGCCCACGCATGGTGGCCCGCTACTTCAAATGGCCCAACTCCCACATCGTGCTGACCTGTGGGGCGGGCATACCCAGTTCGGCTCCTTCCAGGCCACCCCGGGCGCCTCCCTGCTGGTGGCGCTGGCCGGGCCGGTGAGCAACTTCGTGATCGCCGGGATCGGCTGGGTCGCGGCCACCATCTTCGAACCGACGTTCATGATCGGGGCGATCCTGAACTTCGTGATCTACGCGAACCTGCTGCTGGGCATCTTCAACATCCTGCCGGGCCTGCCGCTGGACGGCGGGCGGCTGGTCGAATCGGCCGTGTGGAAGGCCACCGGCAGCCAGGACCGCG
>NZ_BAXF01000648.1:0-1030 GCF_001310435.1 Arthrobacter sp. JCM 19049
AGGTCATGCACCAGTTCAGCCAGTACAGCCAGCCGGTGGCGAACGCCGCCTTCTCCCCGTAGAACTCACGGGCGTAGGAGACGAACGAGCCCGAGGAGGCCGGTGCATCACCAGTTCGCCCAGCGCGCGCAGGATCAGGAAGGCGAAGAAGCCGCAGACCGCATAGCTGATCACGATGCCCGGCCCGGCCTGCGCCAGCCGTCCGCCGGCCCCCATGAACAGTCCGGTGCCGATCGCCCCGCCGATCGCGATCATCTGCATCTGCCGGCCCGAAAGGCCCTTGTGGTAGTCCGCGTCGCCGGCGGTCAGCGAGGCGTCGGGAACGGGGGTGTTCCCAGTGGTGGAATGCTCCATCAGTATCCTTGGGTGGGGGATTAGTCGGAAAGATTGGCAAGGCGCTCGGGGGAGAGCAGCTCATTGAGATCCTCGGCGGAGAGCAGGCCGCGTTCCAGGACCAGCTCGGCCACACCGCGTCCGGTGTGCAGCGCCTCCATCGCGATCGAGGTCGACGCCGCGTAGCCCAGGCGCGGGTTCAGCGCGGTGACCAGACCGATGGAGTTCTCCACCTCGCGGCGCAGCGCCGCCTCATCCACGGTGATCCCGTCGATGCAGCGTTCGGCCAGGGTGAGGCAGCCGTTGGTCAGGTGCTTGAGCGAGAGCCCGATCGAGTGCACGATCACCGGTTCGAACGCGTTCAGCTGCAGCTGCCCGCCCTCCGCGGCCATGGTCACGGTCAGATCGTGGCCCACCACCTGGTAGGCGATCTGGTTCACGACCTCGGGGATCACCGGGTTGACCTTGCCGGGCATGATCGAGGACCCTGACTGCACTGCCGGCAGCTGCAGGTCGTAGAGCCCGCGCGCGGGCCGGAGGAGAGCAGGCGCAGGTCGTTGCAGATCTTGGAGATCTTCAGCGCCACGCGCTTGAGCACGCCGGACAGGTGCACGAACGCGCCCACGTCGCTGGTCGCCTCGATCAAATCCGGGCTGGTGGTCAGCGGCAGTCCGGTCAGCTCGCGCAGGTGGCGGCA
>NZ_BAXF01000649.1:0-1027 GCF_001310435.1 Arthrobacter sp. JCM 19049
TCGATGGGAAGGTGCGCACCTCCTTTGAGGAGTTCGTCGACTTCCTGCACCCCGGATACCAGGAGGTCAGCCGCCACGGCGGGCTGCTGGACGTGGCCACCGTGCAGCAGGTGCTCGACTCCGGGCAGCGGCTACCGGCCACCGGTCCCACCCAGCTGCTCACCGCCCACGCGCTGGCCGATGACCTGGTGCTGCTCGCCTACCGGATGAAGCCGGCCGACGGGTCGGCGACGCTGGTGTGCTCCTCCTGGTGGCAGCACACTGAGCAGGGTTGGAAGCTGCGCTTCCGGCAGGAAACCGCCGAACAGCCGCGATAGGATCGGAAACCATGAAACAAGTGATCACCGAGCAGTTCGCCGAGCTGGCCGCGCAGCTCGATGAGCGGGCCGGGCAGGGTACCGAATTCTGCGCCCAGTTGGCCGTCTACCACCGCGGGGAACTGGTGCTCAGCCACACCGCCGGAGATTACCTGGCCGGGGACGCGCTGACCTGCATCTACTCGGTGACCAAGGGACTGGGGGCGCTGGTCATCGCGTTGCTGGTGCAGGAGGGCAAATTGGACCCCGAGGCCCCGGTGGGGCGCTACTGGCCCGAATTCGCGGTCGCCGGCAAGGAGCAGGTTACCGTCGGGCAGCTGCTCAGCCATCAGGCCGGGGTGCTGGGGGTGCCCGGCGGGGTGCCGGAGGAGGTCCTGTTGGACTCGCCCCGGCTGGCCGGGATGCTGGCCCAGATCCCCAGCTACTGGCCGCTGAGCCAGCACATCGTGGCTACCACTCGCTGAGCATGGGCACCTTGATGGAGGAACTGGTGCGCCGGGTCAGCGGACAGGAGCTGCAGCAGATCTTTGAACAGCGCATCCGCCGGCCGCTGGGCGTGGACGCTACATCGGCCAGCCCGCCGAGCTGGAGCCGCGCTTCCGCCCCACCCTGATCACCAATACGCCCGAGACGTTCGTGGACCCGTTGTCACTGTCCGGGATGTCGCTGAACTCGCGGGCCGGGTTTGCCGTGGACGGCGTGCGCCACGG
>NZ_BAXF01000650.1:0-1019 GCF_001310435.1 Arthrobacter sp. JCM 19049
CTGCTGCCCGACGCGTTCGGGCCGCAGAACCTGGAACGCACCGGACACCGCGAACCCGCCGGGCCAGGCCCGGCACGAGCCGGGGCGCGGACACTACCTGAGACGCCAGCGCGGCAGAGCGCGCAGCAGGAGGAGGAGCAAGATGGCAATGGAGGCCTTTGACGCGGTTGAGGTGATCCGCACCAAACGCGACGGCGGGCGGCTGAGCCCGCAGATGATCGACTGGACCATCGACGCCTACACCCGCGGGGTGATCGCCGAGGAGCAGATGGCGGCGCTGAACATGGCGATCTTCCTGAACGGGATGGACCGGGCGGAAATCGCGCGCTGGACCACCGCGATGATCAACTCCGGACAGCGCATGGACTTCTCCACGCTCACCGACGCTCCGGGCGGCGCCTGGCGACCACCGACAAGCACTCCACCGGCGGGGTGGGAGACAAGATCACCCTGCCGCTGGCGCCCTGGTGGCGGTGTTCGGGGTGGCGGTCCCGCAGCTGTCCGGCCGCGGGCTGGGGCACACCGGAGGCACCCTGGACAAGCTCGAGTCCATTCCCGGATGGCGGGCCAACCTGAGCAACGAGCAGATGTTCGCCCAGCTATCCAAGGTCGGCGCCGTGATCTGCGCGGCCGGGGCGGGGCTGGCGCCGGCGGACAAGAAGCTCTATGCGCTGCGCGACGTCACCGGCACCGTGGAGGCCATCCCGCTGATCGCCTCCTCCATCATGAGCAAGAAGATCGCCGAGGGCACCGGCACCCTGGTGCTGGATGTGAAGGTCGGCTCCGGGGCGTTCATGAAGGACGAGGCCAGCGCGCGCGAACTGGCCACCACCATGGTCAACCTGGGCGCGGACGCGTCGGTGAACACCGTGGCGCTGCTGACCAACATGGACACCCCGCTGGGCTGAGCGCCGGCAACGCGATCGAGGTCGCCGAATCGGTGCAGGTCCTGGCCGGCGGCGGCCCGCAGGACGTGGTTGAGCTGACCGTGGCCCTGGCCGAGGAAATGCTGGTCGGGG
>NZ_BAXF01000651.1:0-1017 GCF_001310435.1 Arthrobacter sp. JCM 19049
CCAGCGCCGTGGCCAGCAGGTCCGAGGCGTTGCGCGCCAGCGGCGCGCCGCCGTGTTCATCCCACTGGTCCAGGTGCTCGCCCAGGTGGTGCAGCAGCGGGGTGACGGTGCCGGCCAGCGGATGGCGTCCGTCCAGCTTCACGGCGGTGATCTGGTGGACCTGCTCCTGGGGCAGGCGGAACTGCTCGTGCGGGATCATGACCACCATGGTGGTCGCCTCGCGTTCGAAGGCCAGCGAATAGGGCCGCTGGGTGTCGTAGATGGCCAGTTCCCCGGGGGCCAGCAGCACCTGGCGTCCGTCCTGGACCAGCAGCCCATGCCCGGTCAGCTGCAGTGAAACCTTGAAGTACTTCCCGTCCCCGGCCGCCGCCAGCGGTTCGGTGCGCTGCACGGCGTGGGGCTTGGCGCTGATGCGCATCATCCCGATCCCGCCGAGCATGTTCGTGGCCAGGCTGGCGCGGAACCGGCCGGAGGACACCGCTTCGCTGCGCAGCGGGACGAAGGACTGGGAGACCAGGTCCGACCAGGCGGTGTGCGAATCCACGTGCTGAAACTGGTACATCCCTCTCCTCCCGGCGCCGGCACCGCCCCTGTAGTGCGCGTCACGTTGAATGTACGGCAGATTTTCGTCGCTGTCACCTGCTCCCGCTGCGCCACGGGGGGCTAATGCAGGGATTCGAGCAGGTAGTCCAGCTGCGCCAGCAGCTGCTGGCGCGAGTTGCCCGCATGGTCCAGCACGGCGGTGATCTGCGCCCCGAGCAGGAAGGTCATCAGCGCATTGCGCGCCACCTCCACGCGCTGCGGGTCCAGGCCCGGCACCTGGTGCAGCCAGCCATCGAGCTGGCGGCGCCAGTCATCCATGGAGTTTGCGTTCAGCTGCGCCATCTTCTCATCCTGCAGGGCCACGTGCCAGAAGTGGATGACCACCCGGGACTCGTCGCGGCGCTCCTCATCCAGCGGCAGCACCTCGGCGGCGAAGGCGCGGATGGCAGCCATTCCCGCCAGGCCGCGGGTGGT
>NZ_BAXF01000652.1:0-1013 GCF_001310435.1 Arthrobacter sp. JCM 19049
GGGGGTGTCCGGTTTGGGCGTGTCCGGTTTGGGCGTGTCCGGGGCCGGGGAGAGTTCGACAATCACCGGCTCTTGGGGCGGGGTTGGTGGATTGGCGGTGTCGGCCAGCAGCTGGCTGGCCGTCGCCAGACCGGCCGGAACGGCCAGCACGACGAGAATGATAAGTATGCGTCTGATCATGTCCCCAACAGTAGAAATCCCTTGTGAGACCGTAATTAGACGTTCGTGAGACTCAGATGACGGGTGTATGAGAGCTTTATTAGAAAACCGGCGCTGACCTAACCGCTTAAGGTGCTCTTCAGCCTTGCCAAGGGATGCCTGCCGGACGCTGGCCAGCACGGCCCGGGCGTTGCACAATCAGGTATGGGCAACTCTGTGCAATCGTTCTACGGCCGCGATACTCTGCGCTATGTGCGCCTGATGCTGCTGGTCGTTCCGCTGCTGCTGGTGGTGGCCATCATCGTCTACGGCGTCGTGAACCAGCGGATTGAATCATCCATCAGCTCCTACTATTTGGGTCCCGCGCGCGACCTGTTCGTGGCCATGCTGGTCACCACCGGGGTGCTGCTGGTGGTATATAGCGGCCCGCCCCTGGAAGACCTGTCGCTGAACCTGGCCGGGTTCTACGCCATGTTCGTGGCACTGGTGCCCACCAAGCTCGGGCAGACGCTGCAGGAGTTATCGCAGGGCGAACGGGTGAAGCTGGTGCTCTCGGTGCGCGTGGCAATCATTGCCATCCTGGTGGTGACCGCAGTTTTCGCGTGGCTCGGCTGGCGCACCAAGCGGTGGCCGCGCCGGGAGTTCATGCACAACCTGCCCACCACCGTGCTGACCCTCATCGGGGTGGTGCTGCTGACCGGATTTCTGGTGCTGCTGACCTGGAGAACGATCGAGGGGGCAGAATTTGCCGGGGTGCATGCCTCGGCCGCGGCTTGATGATCGGCAGCATGGGCATCGCCATCGCCAGCCATGTGGGCCCGGCCCGGCTGTGCCCGGGTGGCGGGGCCGGCGAG
>NZ_BAXF01000653.1:0-1012 GCF_001310435.1 Arthrobacter sp. JCM 19049
CCCGCAGTGGTGCCCGGGTCGGCCAGCAGGCGTGCGGTCAGGGCGCGGTCGGCCGCGGAAATGCCGGTGCTGATCCCTTCGGCGGCATCGCAGGAGACGGTGAAGGCGGTGCCCTTGGCGTCCTGGTTGATCCCCACCATCGGGGCCAGGCGCAGCTCGTCGGCGCGGGCGGCGCCCATCGGCACGCAGATCACCCCCGAGGAGTGGCGGATGGTGAAGCCCATCAGCTCCGGGGTGGCGAACTGGGCGGCGAAGATGATGTCGCCCTCGTTCTCGCGGTCCTCATCGTCCACCACCACAACGGCCTTCCCGGCGGCCATGGCGGCCAGGGCGGTGGGGATGGAGTCGAACTCCTTCGTGCTGGTGCTCATTGGGTGATCTCCTGGAATTCGTTGAGCCGGGCGACGTACTTGGCCAGCACGTCGACCTCGACGTTGACCTCGTCGCCTACCTGGCGGGTTCCCATGGTGGTTTCGCGCAGGGTCGTGGGAATGATGCCCACCTCCACCCAGTGGGTTTCTGCGCCGGCCGGGCTCACGGCGGTGAGGGTCAGTGAGATCCCGTCCAGTGCGATGGACCCCTTTTGCGCGGTCAGCGGCGCGTACTGGGTGGGCACAGCGACGCGGAAGCTGACCCATTGCCCGTGGTCTTCGCGTGAAAGCACGCGGCCTACGGCGTCCACATGTCCCTGCACGACGTGGCCATCGAGCCGGGCCCCGGCCTTGGTGCAACGCTCCAGGTTCACGCTGGCCCCGGGTTCCAGGGCGCCGATGGTGGTGCGGCGCAGCGTTTCTCCCATCACGTCCACGCTGATTCGCGGGCCGTCGATGGCGGTGGCGGTCAGGCACACCCCGTTGATGGCGATGGATCCGCCCAGTTCGAAGTCCTGCGCGTGCCCTGGGATGTCCAGGTCCAGCACGGCGCTGTCGCTGTGCGCGTCGTGCCGCAGCCCCAGCACGGTGCCGCGGCCGCTGATGATTCCGGTAAACATTGAAAACTCCTTGTGGTGGTG
>NZ_BAXF01000654.1:0-1008 GCF_001310435.1 Arthrobacter sp. JCM 19049
GGTGGCGGTGGCCCAGTTCGTGCAGAAGGCCGCCGAAACCGCCCTGCGCAACCGGCGCTGGGGCGCCTGTCCGCCCTGTTGATGGACCGCTGGGTGGATTTGTTCGTCAGCAACCCCGCAGCGCTGCGCTCCATGCGGTCCAAGATGCCCGGGGTGCTCACCGACCAGGCCACTACCTGTGGGTGGGGGCGGGATCGTGGCGGCGGTGGGCACCGATCGGATGGTGCTGCCCTTCCCCACCGTGGCTCCGGACCCCGAACGCGACCAGAGCGCCCAGCGCCTGCAGATGCAAACCGCCCGACTCTACCAGCGGCCCACCGCCAGGGCGTTGTCCGTTGGCACCCTGCAGATCACCTACCTGCGTCTGGCCGGCATGTACCAGCATTCGGCCGAGGCGGCACTGCGGCTGCGCAGCGCGATCCGGGCCGCCTTCAACGCCCGGCGCACCAGCCGCAAACTCATTTCCATCAGCGAACTGCATGCCGGCATTTCCCTGCAGCTCCAAGGCCTGGACGTGGAGGCCAAGTGGGCCTACCAGGCCGCGTTGGACGCCGGCCTGGAATCCGGCAAGGCCTTCCACATCTGTGACGCCAGCGGACGGCTGGCCCTGCTGTGTGCGATGCAGGGCGATTTCGCGGCCGCCGGGCACTGGGCGTCCTTGCACGCGGAACAGCTGCAGCAGGTGGGTTGGGGCAAACCGATGGTGGCCCGCGGTGTCATCCTGGCTCGGGCCTGGCAGGCCATGCTGGAAGTGGATCTTCCGGAGCTTCGGTCCCAGTTGCGCCAGCTGCCCGATGAGCCGGACAGCGACGAGTTTTGGGCGGTGCACGCGCTCTTGCTAAGTTTCCACCTGGTGTTCACCCAGCAAACTGGGGCGCAGCAAGCCTGCTGGAGCGGTTGAACGCCGAACGGGTCCACGCCCGAGCTGCTGAGCCGGGAACTGTTGGCGGTGGCGTCCCAGCTGGTTGCCTGGCCCGCTCCTCCGGCTGCGGCGCCGGTCGCCCCGTG
>NZ_BAXF01000655.1:0-1011 GCF_001310435.1 Arthrobacter sp. JCM 19049
CCACCAGTTCCGGGGCGATGCGCTGCCCGGCCTGCAGGATGGTGCCCGCGCCGATGTCCTGGGCGACCCCGGCGGCCGAGGGGGAAATGTCGCGCAGGTAGACGCCCACGCCCTTGGCGCGCAGCCCCAACCCGACGCTGGTGCCCAGCAGCCCGGTTCCGATCACCAGCACCGGGCCAGCGAGATGCGAAGTATTCATGTTCCTAGTTCCGCTTGTCCAATCCTGCCTGCGCGTCCCGCCAGGCGGGCGCTGCCTGCCGGTGGGACGCCTCGAATCGTCCTAGAGCCCGACCATGGCCATCAGGTGGCCAACTTCCTGCTTGCCCAGCGGCCGGATGGTGCCCTGCTTCTGGTCCCCGAGCTGGATCGGGCCGATGGACACGCGCACCAGGCGCTGCACCGGGTGGCCGACCGCGTCGAACATCCGGCGCACGATCCGGTTGCGCCCGGAGTGCAGGGTGACCTCGACCATGACCCGGGTGGGGGTCATGTCGATGATGCGGAACTCGTCCACCGAGGCCCAGCCGTCCTCCAGCTTCACGCCCTCGCGCAGCTTGTTGCTCACGCCCTTGGCCAGCGGGCCGTCGACCTGCACCAGGTAGGTCTTGGGGACCTCGTACTTCGGGTGCTGCAGCCGGTTGGCCAGCTCCCCGTCGTTGGTCAGGATCAGCAGGCCCTCGGTCTTGTAGTCCAGCCGGCCCACATGGTAGAGCCGCTGGTTGGTGTGCTCGTTCTTGAAGTAGTCGCTGATGGTGCGGCGGCCTCCGGGTCCTCCATGGTGGAGACCACGTGCTTGGGCTTGTTGAAGACGTAGTACTTGTGGGCGGTGTTCACCTGCACGCGCATCCCGTCGACGTGGATCACGTCGCGTTCCGGGTTCACCCGGGCACCGAGTTCGACCACTAGTTCCCCGTTGACCTCAACGCGGCCCTCGGTGATCATTTCCTCGCAGGCGCGGCGGGAGGCGACCCCGGCGTTGGCCATCACCTTCTGCAGGCGCACGCCCTCGGT
>NZ_BAXF01000656.1:0-1005 GCF_001310435.1 Arthrobacter sp. JCM 19049
CGCCGGGGCTCAGCGCCCGCACGGTCGCCCGGCACACGGTGGCGATCCGCCAGCTGCACAAGTTCTGGGAACTGGAGGGGCTGTGCGTGCCCAACCCGGCCCGCGACATCCAGCCGCCAAGCTTCGGTTCCTCCTGCCCAAGGCCATCTCCATTGCCGAGGTCAACACGATCCTGGAATCGGTGGCCACCGACACCCCGGCGGGGCTGCGCGACCGGGCACTGCTGGAGTTCCTGTACTCCACCGGCGCGCGCATCTCAGAAGTGGTCGCATTGGACGTGGACGACGTGCACTTCGCCGCCGGCCTGCAGCCCGATGCCGACCTGCAACCCTCCACTGAGCTGCAGGCAGCCCCGAATCCCGGCAGCGCACCGGACTCCGCCGGGCAGAGCGTGGTGCGCCTGTTCGGCAAGGGCTCCAAGGAACGGGTGGTGCCGATCGCTCCTACGCGCGCAAGGCGCTCAGCGACTACCTGGTGCGTGCCCGCCCGGGGCTGGCGGCCAAGGGCAGGGGCAACCCGGCACTGTTCCTGAACCAGCGTGGCGGGCGGCTCTCCCGGCAGTCCGCGTGGATGATCCTGTCCAAGGCGGCCGAGCGGGCCGGGGTTCCCACCGAGGTTTCCCCGCATACGCTGCGCCACTCCTTCGCCACCCACCTGTTGGAGGGCGGGGCCGACGTGCGCGTGGTGCAGGAGCTGCTCGGCCACGCCTCGGTAACCACCACCCAGATCTACACCAAGGTCACCGTCGATGCGCTGCGCGAGGCGTACCTCTTTGCCCACCCCCGGGCGCGCTGAAGCCGTCCCACCACCGCCCATCCAGAAACCCAGCCGTCTTCCAGGAGCCAGCCCATGACCAGCAGCGCCGACGCCAGCGTCAACCGGACCCAGCCGCAACCGGTGGTGCTGGTCCTGCTGCTGCGTGAGGGCCCCACCGGCCGCGAAGTGCTGCTGGGACGCAAGCTCACCGGTTCGGGGCCGGCAACGTCGTCGCCCCGGGCGGGAAGA
>NZ_BAXF01000657.1:0-1001 GCF_001310435.1 Arthrobacter sp. JCM 19049
AAGAGCAGCAGCGCACCACCCAGGCCCAGCAGCGCCAGCCAGCGCGGCGCCCCGAGCCCGCGCAGCACCAACAGCACCAGACCGGCAATGATGGCACAGTTCGAGCCGCTGACCGCGGTCAGGTGGCTGAGCCCGGTCTGCTTCATCGCGGCGCTCAGGGCATCATCCTGCAGGGAACGGTCCCCGTAGAGCATGCCCGGCAGCAGTGCCCGTGCCGGTTCGGGCAGCCGGTCCAGGGTGTGCACGAACCGCTGTTTCAGCCGTTCGGCCGGCCCGTGCGGGGCGCGGCCGTGCCCGGTGGAGGGGCTGTTGACGCTGGCGAAATACTGGATGCCGGTGCGCGACCCGGTGGCCTCCAGGCGCATCAGCGACTCGTAGCCGGCCACGGCCTGGGGCAGCGGAACCGTGCTGGTCGCGTACACCTGGATCGGGCAGTGGTGCCAGGTTCCGTCCTGCCAGTACCGTTGGATCTGCGCCCGGCCCTTCAGTGCGCCGTCCTGGCCGGTGCGCGGAGTCTCGCTGAACGCCCACATCACCCGGTAGCTTTGCGTCCCATGTCCGGGCAGCTGACAGTGCGCCCGGCCCTGGTCGCTGACGATCACCGCGGTGGCCGCCAACAGCATCAGCAGCAGTGCGGTGAACCAGGGCGCGGAGTACCGCGGGTCGTGGCGGCGGCGGGCGGCCAGCACGAACAGCACGGCGATCATCCCCAGCAGCGGGACCAGCACCCAGCGTTGCGGGGCGAACCAGGCGGCCACCCACGCCCCGCCCAGCATCCACAGTCCCCGGAAGTCGGTGCTCACGGCGCCTGCACCAGTTCCCGCAGCTTGCCCATCAGCACCGGACCGATCCCGGAAACCTGCTCGAGTTCCTCGACGGACTTGAACGGCCCGTTTGCCTCCCTAAAGTCGATGATCCGTCCGGCCAGTGCCGGCCCGATGCCCGGCAACTGCATCAGGGTCTCGGCGTCGGCCTGGTTGATGGGGATCTTCCCGCCCGTG
>NZ_BAXF01000658.1:0-1002 GCF_001310435.1 Arthrobacter sp. JCM 19049
GGCGCCGGCCTTGACCCGTCCAGTGGCCACCAGGACCAGGCGGCGGGCGTCCAGCACGGTGCCCAGCCCCTGGGTGACGCTGTGTGTGGGGACCTCATCGAGCGACCCGAAGAAGCGGGCATTGTCCGAGCGGGTGCGGGCGGTCAGCCGGGTGACGTGGGTGCGGCTGCGCAGGGCGGTGCCCGGCTCGTTGAACCGATGTGCCCGTTGGAGCCGATGCCCAGGATCTGCACATCCACCCCGCCGGCGGCGGCGATGGTCGCGTCGTAGGCGGTGGCCGCTTCCTCCAGCACATCCAGGGACTCGGCATCGCCCAGCGGCACGTTCAGGTTCTGCTCCGGCAGGCCCATCACCTGGCAGACCTCGCGGATCAGGGTCTGGCGGTAGGACTGCACGTGGTCGGAGGGCAGACCCACGTACTCATCCAGGGCGAAGCCCGTGGCCTGGGACAGGTCTAATTCGCCCTTGGCAACGTAGTCGGCCAGTTCGCTGTACAGGCCCAGCGGAGAGGAACCGGTGGCCAGCCCGAGGACCGGGGCCCGGTCGCTGGCATAGCGCTGGAAACCCTCAAGGACGGCGGTGGCGGCGAGGCGTGCAACCTCGTCAGGGGAGGAACCGATGAGTACCTTCAATGCGTTCTTCCTTTGAAACTTGGTGACGAAAGCGTCATGTCCGACGAATGATTGTGCGTCCAAGGTTCCCGAGACGACGGTGTCCCCAGCACCTTGCGTGCCTGGCACGCACTGAACCCATTACCAATAATGTTACGGGTTTTTCGGTGGTGGCGACGTCGCGTTTTCTGCCGCCAGACCCTTGTCCTGCCCGTGGGGGCACCCCATGGGGTGTGCGGGTTGCACCGTTCTTTTCCGTCCGCGCTCGGTGGTTCGGCCCGTGCCGGGAGGTGCGGTTCTGTCCAAGTTTTTCCCTGCCAGAGCCCGGTTCGTCCCGAGGTTTCGCCCCGGCCGGACGCCGCGGGGGAGCCCGGCTGCCGCCGGGGGCCGG
>NZ_BAXF01000659.1:0-1001 GCF_001310435.1 Arthrobacter sp. JCM 19049
AGCGCGCCGGGGCCACGGCACAGACCGGCAGCGAGAAGGTCACCGGTGCGCCGCCCGAGCAGGCGCCAAAGACCGGGCCGAGCACGGCAACGACACGACGAGGGAAGGCTAATGTGAACCACCTGACCGAATCACCGCAGCACACCCGGCACAGCGGTTACCCGCGCAAGGGGTTCTTCACCGACACCTCGATCTGCATCGGCTGCAAGGCCTGCGAGGTGGCGTGCAAGGAGTGGAACCGCAATCCGGCCGATTCGCAGTACGAGCTGCTGGAATCCTCCTATGACAACACCGGGGAACTGGGCGCGGACACCTGGCGGCACGTGGCGTTCGTCGAGCAGAACCGCGAACACATTGAAGCTGCCCGCGGGTCCGGGCGGGCGTTGGTCAGCCTGGGCATGCCGGGAATCGGCCCGCCCGGCGGTAACGGGCAGAACCTGCAGGGGGTGGACACCACCCCACCGGACACCCCGGACTTCCGCTGGCTGATGTCCTCGGACGTGTGCAAGCACTGCACGAACGCCGGATGCCTGGACGTGTGCCCCACCGGGGCGCTGTTCCGCACCGAACACGGCACCGTGGTGGTGCAGGATGACATCTGCAACGGGTGCGGCACCTGTGTGGCCGGCTGCCCGTTCGGGGTGATCGAGCGGCGCAGCGACGGGGTGGTGGGCACCAAGAGCGAACGGGACTTCACCCCCGGGGAACAGGCCGGCACCCAGAACGTGGGCGTGGCCCAAAAGTGCACGCTGTGCTATGACCGGATCATTGACGGGCAGACCCCGGCCTGCGCCCAGGCCTGCCCGACCACCTCCATCAAGTACGGCACCCGTGAGGACATGGTGAACACCGCCCGCACCCGGGTCGCCGAACTGCACGCACAGGGGCTGACCGAGGCTCGGCTGTACGGGGCGAACAGCCAGGACGGGGTGGGCGGCACCGGTTCGGTGTTCCTGCTGCTGGATGAGCCCGAGGTCTACGGGCTGCCGCCGGACCCACGG
>NZ_BAXF01000660.1:0-1000 GCF_001310435.1 Arthrobacter sp. JCM 19049
TCCGGGGTCCGGGGAGCGCTTGGCGTAGTAGTCGGCCACGCGTTCGGTCATGATCCGGGTGATTTCCTCGAAGAAGGCGTTGAGCACCCCGGTGGATCCGGGGGCCTGCTCGTTCGGAGCGGTGAGCACGTCGGTGGACTGGGCGGTGACGAAGAAGTAGAGGTTCGGGCTGGATTCGGCCAGCTGCAGGTAGGCGGTGACCATGGCGTGCAGGGCCCCGAGTTCGGCCTCCTGCGCCAATCCCGCGGCGAGCACCTTGGCGTGGAAGTCGCCGATGATGACTTCGCTCAAGGCCTGGCGCAGCCCTCCTTGTCGCCGAAGTAGCGGTAGTACACCGGCTTACTGGTGTTCCCGTGCGCGGCGATGTCATCCATCGAGGCCTGCGGGCCAGGTGGTGGATCGCCTTGCGGGCCATGCTCAGCAGTTCCAGGCGGCGTTCGGTGCGGTGGCGTTCCCACCGCGCCGCGCGGCCGTCCTGGGTGGTGCTGGTGCTCCCTGAGATGTTGTTCACGTTACTTACAGTATCATGTACTCTTGGTTATAGTAATACCTGTCACAGCAGTCAGATCTCCAGGAGAATCTCAATGGCTTCAGAATCCGTCCGCCCGGCCGTGATCATTGGCGGCAACCGCATCCCCTTCGCCCGCTCGAACACCAAGTACGCGCAAGCCTCCAACCAGGACATGTTCACCGCCGCCCTTGACGGCTGGTGGCCCGCTTTGGGCTGCAGGGCCAGCGGATCGGCTCGGTCGCCGGCGGCGCGGTGCTCAAGCACTCCAAGGACTTCAACCTGATCCGCGAATGCTACTGGGCTCCGCCCTGGATCCCAGCACCCCGGCCTACGATGTGCAGATGGCCTGCGCCACCGGCATGGAGGCCATCGGCTCGCTGGCCAACAAGATCAAGCTCGGCCAGCTCGACTCGGCCATCGGCGGCGGCGTGGACACCACCAGCGACGCTCCGATCGCGGTCTCCGAGGGGCTGCGCCAGGTGCTGCTGG
>NZ_BAXF01000661.1:0-998 GCF_001310435.1 Arthrobacter sp. JCM 19049
CCAGCGCCGTGCTGACCGCGCTGGCCTGTCTGGGCTGCCCACCGGCCGCTTCACCTTCGAGGGGTTCCTGCCGCGCAAGGCCGGGGAGCGGCGCAAGCGGCTGCAGGCGCTGGAATCCGAGGAGCGCACCATGGTGTTCTTTGAGGCCCCGCACCGCCTGGCCGCCTTCCTGCAGTCCCTGTTGGAGGTGTTCGGCGCCGAACGGCAGATCGCCGTGGCCCGAGAACTGACCAAGAAGTTCGAAGAGGTCCGGCGCGGCAGCGTGCCCGAGCTGCTGGCCTGGGCGGAGGGCGGGGTGCGCGGGGAGATCGCGGTGGTGGTCTCCGGGGCCCAGGCCCCGGCTGCCGGGAAGCCGGAGGACCATGTGGGGCAGGTGCAGCAGTTGATTACGGCCGGCACCCGGATGAAGCAGGCGGTGGCCGAGGTCGCCGAGGCCCGCGGGCTGAAGAAGCGCGAACTGTATGAGGCGGTGCTGGCCGCACGGCAGCAGGGCGAAAAATAGCGCCTTTGCCCGCGTGGCGCAACAATACTTCGATCCGCACGGTTTGGTGCGTCAAAATAGTGCCGCCAAGGGCCAAAGTGCATAGTCTAAATGCACAATTGGATCGTATAACACTGGTGCAAGGTGCGGTTTACACCACAGCCGGCACCCCCTAGCGTTGGAAGCAGACCTAGATCAGTTCCCGGCGCCGCCGGCCGCGGCATGCCGCCCGGCGAAGCCACCGGGACTCGAAAGTGTCCCGGCTGGCAGCGCCCTGACTGCCGGTCGGGGTTATGACGCCAACATCAGTCCTTACTACTACAGGAGAAGCCGCTATGAGCATTACCGCCGAACGCGAAGCAGAGCTGCTAGCCAAGGTCCCCACCGGTCTGCTGATCAACGGGGAATGGCGCGATTCCTCCGATGGCGGCACCTTTGACGTGTTGGACCCGGCCACCGGCCAGAAGCTGGCCACCCTGGCCAGCGCCACCTCCCAGGACGCACTGGCCGCCTGGAC
>NZ_BAXF01000662.1:0-997 GCF_001310435.1 Arthrobacter sp. JCM 19049
TGCGCGGGTCCAGGGAGCCGCCCGGGTCCTGGAAGATGATGCCCAGCCGGGAGCGCAGCCGGCGCAGCGCCCGGCGCGACAGGCCGGAGATGTCCTGGCCGAACAGTTCCACCTGCCGGAGCTCAACGGCACCAGCCCGAGCGGGACCCGGCCCAGCGTGGACTTACCCGAACCGGACTCGCCCACCAGCCCGACGATCTGGTTCTGGTGGATCACCAGCTCGGCGTGGTCCACCGCCCGGATCTTGTGGGTGCCGGAGGTGAAGTCCACGCAGACCTCGCCCATCACCAGGATTTCCTCCCCGGCCGCGCGGCGTGGTGCCTCCTGGGCGACGGGCACGGTCGGGGCGCTGACTTCCCGCTGCTCAAGCTGCATCTGCGGCAGCTTGGGCACCGCGGCCAGCAGCGCCTGGGTGTAGGGATCGGTGGGGGTGCGCAGCACCTCGAACGCCGGTCCGCTTTCCACCACGAGCCCGGACTTCATCACCACCACCCGGTCGGCCAGGTCGGCCACGACCCCCATGTTGTGGGTGATCAGCACCAGGGCGGTGTTGGTTTCGCGCACCAGCTGGCGCAACAGCTCCAGGATCTCGGCCTGCACCGTCACATCCAGTGCCGTGGTCGGTTCGTCGGCGATGATCACCGCCGGGTTGCAGGCCAGGGCGATGGCGATGACCACGCGTTGGCGCTGGCCGCCGGAGAGCTGGTGTGGATAGTTGCGGGCCTTGCCGGCCGGGTCGGGGATGCCGACCTTCTCCAGCAGGCTCACCGCCCGCTCGTGGGCCTGGGCCTTGCTGGCCTCGGTGTGGTTCAGGATCGCCTCGGCGATCTGCGCACCGATTTTCATGGACGGGTTCAGGGCGGTCATCGGCTCCTGGAAGACCATGGAGACCACGTTGCCGCGCAACGTGTCCATCATCGAGTCCGGGCTGCCGAGCACCTGGTGCCCGGCGACCTGCAGGGAACCGCGGGTGCGGGCGGTGCTGGGCAGCAGGCCC
>NZ_BAXF01000663.1:0-998 GCF_001310435.1 Arthrobacter sp. JCM 19049
GTGCCGGGTTCGGCTGGCGTGGTTTCCAGGGCCCGGGCACGCAGCGGCAGCGCCGCCTCGGCGTGGATGCGCACCGTGGCCAGTTCGGCGTGGTGCTGCAGGTCGAAGTCCTGCAGCACCTGGGACATGGAGAACTTCGGGGCGCGGATGGTAGGTGCTGCCCTTGGGCAGGGTGGAAAGGGTGAAGCTGCCGGTGATGCGCGAGAGGCGGAAGACCCGGCGCTCGTTGCGGGTGTGGTCATACCCGGTGAAGTACCACTGCCCGTAGCGCTGACCGATCCCCCACACGTCCACGGTGCGTTCGCTGTGTTGGCCGCCGGCGTCCCGGTAGCTGAAGTGCACGCTCTTGCGGTTGAACACGGCCAGCGCGCAGGCCTTGAAGTTCGGGTCGTCCATCGACAGCCGCGGCAGGTAGGAGCCAGGTACGGGGCGATGTCCTCGGTGCTGGGCTGGGCGCCGGTGAGCCGTTCGGTGGCGCTACGGGCCAGGGCCTGCAGCTTGGAGTCCTTCCACAGCGTGGCGGCCAGGGCGATCAGCGCGCTCTCCGCGGCGCTGAAGGAGATCGGCGGCAGGTACCAGTCGGTGGTGTCGATGCGGTAGTGCAGCACCCCGTCGTAGTCCTCGGTGACCAGGCGCAGCCCGAATTCGTTGCGGATCTCGTCCTTGGCCCGTTCGATCGCCTTTTCCCGGGCCTCGGGGTTCCCGCCCGGGTTCAGGTAGTCGCCGATGCGTTCGGCGGTCCATTTGCGCTGGCTGGTGGACAGCGCGTAGATCAGGCTGGTCAGCCGTTCGGCCCTGCTGGGCCCTTCGCTCTGCTTTGTGCTCACGTGCCTACAATAGCCAATCCGGGTGGGGGTTTCGTGCAGGTTAAGCACCGCTGGCCCCGACGGATCGGGGCCAGCTGTGCGGGTGTGACCTGCGGCTACTTGATGCCCATCAGGTCCACGACGAAGATCAGTGCCTCGTTCGGGCCGATGGCCCCGGGGGCGCCGGCCGCG
>NZ_BAXF01000664.1:0-995 GCF_001310435.1 Arthrobacter sp. JCM 19049
CCAGGCGGGTGACCAGGTTGGAAATCGGCGGCAGGGAGCGGGCGATGGTCGCCGAGGGGTGGTCCGCGTCGGGCAGCATCGCCGCCCCGGCGCACACGATCGCCCCGGCCAGCGTCTCCCACTGGTTCATCTCGAACAGCCCGAGCCCCAGGTTCACCGGTCCGAGGTCCACCTGTGTTGTTATTGCCAGCCACGCGGCCGCGCCGCTCATGGCGTGGTGTCCACCCATCATGGATTCAACCTTAGAACGTATGTACGACACTTCCCGATCCGCGACAGGGGTAACCTTAGACACATGTCAACCGTGAGAATTGCGCAGAAGCACGACTGTGCCCGCATCCTGGAGCTGATCCATGAGCTGGCCGTCTACGAAAAGGAACCGGACGCGGTGAAGAACACCGTCGCGGACCTGCAGGAGCACCTGTTCGGCGCCAACCCGCAGGTCTTCGCCCACGTGGCCGAGGATGCCAACGGGCAGGTGGCCGGGGTGGCGATCTGGTACCTGACCTATTCGACGTGGGAGGGCCGGCACGGGATCCACCTGGAGGACCTGGTGGTGCGTGAGTCCGCCCGCGGGCAGGGGCTGGGCAGCGCGCTGCTGAAGGAGTTGGCGCGGATCGCCGTCGAGCGCGGGTACCGGCGCCTGGAGTGGGCGGTGCTGGACTGGAACGCCCCGGCGATCGGCTTCTACGACGCCATCGGCTCCAGCTCCCTGGACGGCTGGACCACCCGGCGGCTGGACGGTGCGGCGCTGGCGAAGGCGGGTGCCTGATGGAGTACCGCGGCATGCACGTCACCGACACTGGTCCAGGTGCCGCTGGATCACCAGAACCCGCACGGGGAGCAGATCAGCGTCTACGCCCGTGAGGTGAGCACCGATCCGGCCAAGCCCTGCTGCTGTATCTGCAGGGCGGACCCGGCGGCAAGTCCCCGCGCCCGGCCTCGCTCTCGGCTGGCTGGCCGAGGCGGTCAAGCATTTCCGGTGCTGCTGCTGG
>NZ_BAXF01000665.1:0-988 GCF_001310435.1 Arthrobacter sp. JCM 19049
ACTGCCCAGCAGCGCCAGCAGCTCGTTTCGCTTCGTGGGTCAGCAGGGAGGCGTCAAGCCCTGCGCGATGCGCTCCACGCCCTTTTCCGCGGCGGTGCGCGCCGCGGCGCGGGAGCGGGCGTGGGCGTACTGCACGTAGAACACCGGGTTGTCGTTCGTGTTCTTCTTCAGCTGCTCCGGGTCCAGCGCGATCGGCGAATCGGCCGGGTAGCGGGCCAGCGAGTAGCGCAGCGCGTCGGCGCCCAGCCAGTTGATCAGGTCGCGCAGCTCGATGATGTTCCCGGCGCGCTTGGACAGCTTCGCCCCGTTGACGCTGATCAGCTGCCCGATCAGCACCTCAATGTTCTTCTCCTTGTCGTCCCCCGCGCAGGCGGCGATGGCCTTCAGGCGGTTCACGTACCCGTGGTGGTCGGCACCCAGCAGGTAGATCTTCTCGATGAACCCGCGGTCCTTCTTGGACAGGTAGTAGGCGGCGTCGGCCGCGAAGTAGGTCGGCTCCCCGTTCGCGCGGATCAGCACGCGGTCCTTGTCGTCCCCGAAGTCGGTGGTGCGCAGCCACACCGCACCGTCCTGGTCGAAGATGTGCCCCTGTTCGCGCAGCCGGGCCACCGCGTCGGCCACCGCCCCGGCCTCATGCAGCTTCGCCTCGGAGAAGAACACGTCGAAGCTGACCCCGAAGTCCTGCAGGGTGGACTTGATGTCGGCCATCTGCGCGGCGTAGGCCAGTTCGCGGATCTGCGGCAGCGCCGCACCCAGTTCGGCCTCGGCCAGTTCCGGGGCCTGGGCGAGCACGACGTCGGCCAGCTCCTTGATGTATTCGCCCGGGTAGCCGCCCTCGGGCACCGGCAGGCCGTGCATCCGGTTGTAGACGCTGGTGGCGAACACGTTCATCTGGTTGCCGGCGTCGTTGATGTAGTACTCGCTGGTCACCTGCGCCCCCGAGGCGCGCAGCACGCGGGCGATCGCATCGCCCAGCGCCGCCCAGCGG
>NZ_BAXF01000666.1:0-992 GCF_001310435.1 Arthrobacter sp. JCM 19049
CCGTGGAACACCACTCCGAGCACCCGATCGCCCAGGGCCATCGCCACCGCCGGGCCGAGCTGGGAGCGCTGGCCGAGGTCAGCGGCTTCGACTCGGATCCCGGCGGCGGGGTGAAGGGCATCATCGACGGGCACAAGATCGTGGTCGGGCGCTACAGCTGGCTGGAGTCCGAAGGCACGGTGCTGGATGAGGCGGCCATGCAGATGCTGCACTCGGCCGAGGAGGCCGGGGCCACCGCCATCCTGGTCTCGGTGGATGACAAGTTCACCGCGGTGATCTCCGTGGCCGACAAGATCAAGGATTCCTCCGCCGAGGCAATCCGCGCCCTGCAGCAGCGCGGGCTGCGCGTCATGCTGCTGACCGGTGACAACCAGCAGGTCGCCACGAAGGTGGCCGGCAGCGTCGGCATCCAGCCGCAGGACGTGTTCGCCGGGGTCTTCCCGGCCGACAAGGCCAAGGCCATCGAGCAGCTGCAGTCCGAGGGCCAGGTCGTAGCCATGGTGGGCGACGGGGTAAACGACGCCCCGGCACTGGCCCAGGCGGACCTGGGCATCGCCATGGGCTCGGGCACCGACGTGGCCATCGAGGCCGCAGACATCACCCTGATGGGCAATGACCTGCACCAGGTCAACGACGCGATCGCACTGTCCGAAAAGACGCTGTCAACGATCAAGACGAACCTGTTCTGGGCCTTTGCCTACAACACCGCCGGCATCCCGGTGGCGGCCCTGGACTGCTCAGCCAATGATCGCCGGTGCGGCCATGGCGGCCAGCTCGGTGCTGGTGGTGCTGAACTCGTTGCGGCTGCGCCGCTTCGGCAAGAAGTAGCCACCGGGCGCTGAACCCAACACCACAAGCCACGGTGTGGCTGCTCCCCCCTTGCGGGACGGCAGCCACACCGTGGCTTTGTGCGTTAATCCCCGGCACGGCACTGGCCTGGAGCACGCGAAGGCATGGCAGCCGGTCTAGGCCCGACCCTGCCCGCCGGAACC
>NZ_BAXF01000667.1:0-986 GCF_001310435.1 Arthrobacter sp. JCM 19049
CCGGCGCTGAGCCACGCCATCCTGGTGCACAACGCCGCCGGCGGCCAGCAGGCCGACGGGCTGATCATCACCCCGTCGCACAACCCACCGGCCGACGGCGGGATCAAGTACAACCCGCCGCACGGCGGGCCGGCCGAATCCGAAATCACCGGCCCGATCGCCCAGCGCGCGAACGAGCTGCTTGAATCCGGGCAGATCCGCCGGGCCGAACCGGACGCCGAGGCGTTCGACTTCCGGGAACTGTACGTCACCGACCTGGCCGAGGTGATCGACTTCGCCGCGATCGCCGAGTCCGGGATCAGCATTGGCGCCGACCCGCTGGGCGGGGCCTCGGCCACTACTGGGGGAAATCGGGCGGCGCTACGGGCTGAACCTTGAGGTGGTCAACGAGCGGGTGGACCCGCGGTTCGGGTTCATGACCCTGGACAAGGACGGCAAGATCCGCATGGACTGCTCCTCCCGGATGCGATGGCCTCCCTGGTGGCGAACCGCCGCAGCTACGACATCGCCACCGGCAACGACGCGGACGCGGACCGGCACGGGATCGTCACCCCGGACGCCGGGCTGATGAACCCGAACCACTTCCTGGCCGTGGCCATCGACTACCTGCTCACCCACCGCCCGCAGTGGCCGGGGGACGCGCAGGTGGGCAAGACCCTGGTCTCCTCGGTGCTCATCGACCGGGTCATCGCCGCCCACGGCCGCCAGCTGCTGGAGGTGCCGGTGGGCTTCAAGTACTTCGTGCAGCCGCTGGCCACCGGCCGGGCGGTGTTCTGCGGGGAGGAATCGGCCGGGGCCTCCTTCCTGACCCGGGACGCGCCGTTCAGCACCGACAAGGACGGGATCATGCTGGCGCTGCTGGCCAGCGAGATCCGTGCGGTCACCGGCCAAGTCCCCCAGCCAGCTGCACGCCGCTGGTGCGGGAACACGGCACCAGCTACTCGCCCGCTTCGACGCGCCGGCGGACCTGCAGCAGAAGGAGGTGC
>NZ_BAXF01000668.1:0-984 GCF_001310435.1 Arthrobacter sp. JCM 19049
TCGGCTTCGACATCGCCGGCGCCGAGGAGGCTTCCCGCCCTCGCGCATGGCCGAGGCGTTCGACCTGCTGGCCGAGAACTTCTTCCCCACCACCGTGCACGCCGGTGAGGCGGCCGGGATCGACTCCATCAAGGAGGCCATCCTGATCGGCCGCGCCCAGCGCCTGGGCCACGGGGTGCGCATCGCCGAGGACATCACCATCGAATTCGGTGGGGTGGACGATGAAGGCGAGCAGGTGGGGGAGGACACCGGCCTGGTTTCGCTGGGCCAGGTCGCCAACTGGGTGCGTGAACGCGGCATTCCGCTGGAAATCTGCCCGTCCTCGAACCTGCAGACCGGGGCGAGCGCCGGATTTGGCCAGGGCATCGAGAACCATCCGATCGACCTGCTGGTGCAGACCGGGTTCAACGTGACCATCTCCCCGGACAACCGGCTGATGAGCGGCACCACGCTCTCGGACGAGTACGAGCTGCTGGTGGAGGCGTTCGACTACGACCTGGAAGACCTGCTGGATCTGACCCTGAACGCCGCCGAGGCCGCCTTCGTGCCGCTGGAGGTGCGCGAGATGATGGTCGAGTACATCAACGACGCCTACGCGGACCTGCTGGACGACGAGGATGATGACTTCGACGATGAGTACGACGAAGACGACTTCGACGAGGACGATGAGGACTAAGCATCCACCTCAGCCATCCACCGCGGGTGGCTGAAACACGCACCGCGGGCCGGTGCCGGGTAATCCACGCGATTGCCCGGCGCCGGCCCGCCGTGCTTGGCAGCGGGGAGCGGTGAAAGGCATGGGGGAGCAATACGCGGCCCGGCTCGTCGACCTCTACGACGCGGACAATCCCGACGGGCCGGATCATGACTACTACCGGGAGCTGGCTGCACGTCATGCGGCCAACAGCATCCTGGATCTGGGTGCGGCACCGGATCCTGACCGTCACCTTCGCCCGGCCGGCCGGCAGGTCACCGGAGTGGACC
>NZ_BAXF01000669.1:0-982 GCF_001310435.1 Arthrobacter sp. JCM 19049
CCTGCTCATCGGTGGGGTGCGGTGGCGCGGCGCCGTCCACCGGCGTTTCTTGGATTGTCTGGTCAGACATGGGGATCTGGTGATCCTTCTCTTCGCTGGTAATTGATTTGTTTCCCATTCTATTGGCAAGGCCCGCCAACGACTGATTCGATGACGGGCCTGATGCGTGAGTGGGCGGTTTTAGTGGGCCGCGGTGTCCTTGGCCTTGGGGGCCATGGCCAACACGATGATCAGGGTCAGCACCAGCAGGGCGCCGCCAAAGACCACGGAGTAGAACAGGGCGTAGTTGGCCTTGCCGGTGGCCTCGTATTCGGTGGCTCCCTGCACCATGTCAAAGGTCACGGTGTGCCCCTCGATGGTGGCCGGGCCGGTGGTGGAGGTCACCGAGCCGGGGAAGGTCACCGACATGGTGGCTTGGCGGCGTTTGGGTCGGTGGAGCCCGGGGCGTTGCCGCGCATGGCGAACTTGAAGCCGTCCTCGGTGGCGCCCAGCTGAACCGGCAGCTCAAAGCCCTGGAAGGCGTCCTGCAGCTGCACGAAGTTCATCGAGCTGACCGTGTTGAAGCGCAGGCCCACCCGGTCCTGGGTCTCGATCTTCTCGTAGGTCCAGTTCTCCCCGGCCATCTGGTCCAGCTGGCGGGTGTCGATCTTGGTGGCCAGCACGTCATCCAGTGAAGCACCCTGCAGCAGGGCGCGGTCGGTGGTCACCTCCACGGTGCCGCTGGCCTTGTCCTGGCCCTCGATGGTGACGTGGGCGTCCGTGTTCACGCAGCCGGCCAGGGCCAACATGGCGGTGAACATCATCGCCAGTACACCTACAAGTTTCTTCACGCGCTCTCTCCTCAGCACAGCCCCATCCAGCGGGCTCGTTCACTAGCGTTCGGTGGTCTTCTTCGCTCTATTGATCCGCCCCGCCGCGCGGGCCGGGCGTTTTTGCTCCTCCCAGCTTACGCGGGTGGGCCCGGTCGCGCCCAGTTCGCCGG
>NZ_BAXF01000670.1:0-982 GCF_001310435.1 Arthrobacter sp. JCM 19049
GCGCCCCGGAGAGCGTCTGGGTGGCGGCCTCGGCCTGCTGCTCGCTGAGCGAGGAGGGGACCATGAGGCTGGAGGCGTAGATCCCGTTCAGGATCGTACCCAGTACCGCGGTGCCCAGGACCGAGCCGACCTCGTAGGCGGTTTCGGAGATCGCCGAGGCCGCCCCGGCCTTGGCGGCCGGCACTTCGGAGAGCACCAGGTCGTTGGACAGGGTTTCACTCATCCCCACCCCGAGTCCGAGCAGGCAGAAGGCCACCATCAGCCAGGTGTCACTGCCCGAGGCCCCGGCGAGGACCACCACGGCGTAGGCCAGTGCGCTGAGCACCAGTCCGGCGATCATGACGTTCGAGGTCCCGTAGCGGGCCGAGAAGCGCACCGCCAGCAGCCCGAACACCATGGTCAGCACCAGGCCTGGGGTCATCCACACCCCGGCCTCAAAGGGAGTGAGCCCGGAGATCAGCTGCAGGTGCTGGGAGACGAAGTAGATGAAGCCGACCAGCGAGAACACGCCGATCAGGTTCACCGCCAGCGCCCCGGAGAACACCCGGTTGCCGAACAGGCGCACGTCCAGCATCGGGATGCTGCGCGTCAGCTGACGCCGCACGAACGCGACGGCGCTGACCACCCCGATGGTGATCGCGGCGACCGGGACGTACCAGGCCCGGAGCTGATCGACTTGATCCCGTAGACGAAGGGCAGCAGCGCCATGATGATCAGCACGATGGAGATCGGGTCGACCTTGCCCGGGTTCGGGTCCCGGGATTCGGGTAGCAGGATCAGCCCGCCAACCAGCAGCGGCAGCAGCATCGGCACGGCCAGGAAGAACACCGAACCCCACCAGAAGTGCTCCAGCAGGATCCCACCGATCACCGGCCCGAGCACGGCGCCGCCGGAGAACGCGGCGGCCCAGATGGCGATCGCGGTGCGCCGTTCCATCGGGTCGCTGAAGATGTTGCGCAGCAGGGAGAGCGTGGCGGGCATG
>NZ_BAXF01000671.1:0-978 GCF_001310435.1 Arthrobacter sp. JCM 19049
CGTGCTCATCGAGCCCGAACTCGGTGTGGAAGCTGACCTGGTGGCCCAGCCGGGCCAGGCCCACGGCCACGTTCAGCGGGGAGCCGCCCGGGTAGGCCCTGCGTCCCACCACTCGACCAGGGATTCGCCAATCACAGAAATACGCGCCATGCCTCGATCCTATGTTGCAATCTATGTCCGCGATACCCGGACGCTGTAGTGCCCGGCATCACACAGTGGTACCGTGGCGCTCGAGGCCCGCGGGCAGTGCAGACCCTGCGGCGCCACCACGGGCCAAGGGAGGGCCACGAGCGCAACACGGGCGGCACAACCATGCTGAGGGCCGGTCCACCGGCCGATGAGGGCACCGAAGGGAGCGGGAAGATGTCCGAGGAACGGATCGAGGAACTGCTCACGCTGTGCGTATCCCTGCCCTACGGTGAGCAGCGCAGCGAACTGCTTGAGGAGGCGCTGGCCATGGCCGAGCAGAGCGGGCGGGAGGACCTGGAATACCGGGTGCGGCTGCTGCTGGCCGACGCGTGCGCCATGGCCGGGGACAGCACCGGGCTGCTGGGCAACTTCCGCTGGTGCCTGGACCGCTTCGCGTCCAGCCCGCAGCGCTTCCCGGCCGATCCCGGGGACGGGGCGGACCTGTTGTGGCAGTACAAGTGGATGCCGGCGCTGCTCAGCTCCGACCCGCAGATCCCGGCCGCCGAACTGCGCCAGCTGCTGGTGGAAATGGCCGGGCACTACCGCCAGGCCGGGGCCGGGCTGAGCGCGGTGCACACCGCCGGATTTGAGATGGCGCTGGCCAACGGCTGGCTGGAACAGGCCGCCGTGGAACTGGCCGCGCTGGAGGAAACCACCCCGGACGCGTACTCGCACTGCGAGGCCTGCCTGCGCTCCAGCATCATCAGCTACCACCTGGCCACCGGATCCCAGGTGCTGGCCCTGGCCGAACTGGACGAGCTGCTGGCCGGGGGAGAGAGCTGCGGGCAG
>NZ_BAXF01000672.1:0-979 GCF_001310435.1 Arthrobacter sp. JCM 19049
CGCTGACGCCCAGCGCAGCGGCCAAGGGCAGGGCCGTGAAGGCCAGGGGACGACGAAGCGAGCGGCGTCGAATCTGCTGAACCATTGTCTTTCCGGGGTTGCGAGTGCGGTCATCATGCTACGCCCCAGCGAAGCAACTGGGTTTGAGCCTATCGCCGGAACCTGAAAAATCCCGGGCAATCAGCGTCGAGCTCACTTAGTTGGCAGCGGGGCGGATTCGATAACATGGCCAGCATCATGCAATGCCTCTACTTCTCGGCCGGCCGGTGCCGTTCCTGCAGCCAAATGACCCGCCCCTACCAGCAGCAGCTGCAGGGCAAGGCCGAGCACTGCGCCCAGCTGCTGGCCGGGCATGAGCAGCTGCGCTTCCTGCCCCCGCAGCCCAGCGTCGAATCAGGGTTCCGCAACAAGGCGAAAATGGTGATTTCCGGCACCAGCGAGAACCCGACCATCGGGATCCTGGACGCGGACGGGCACGGGGTGGACCTGCGCCACTGCGGGGTCTGCGACCCGGCGTTGCGCGCCGCGTTTCCCGTCATCGAACGCTTCATCCGCCAGCTGGGGCTGATCCCCTATGACGTGCCGCGGCGCAAGGGTGAGCTCAAGCACGTGATCATCACCCTGGCCCCCTCCGGGCAGCTGATGGTGCGCTGGGTGCTGCGCACCAAGAAGCACTTCGTGGCGCTGCGCGATTCGCTGCCGCTGTTTTCCAAGGCGCTGCCCGCGGCGAAGGTGGTCTCGGTGAACTTCCTGCCCGAGCACAAGGCCGTGCTCGAAGGCAGTGAGGAGATCGTGCTCAGCGCCGCCCAGACCCTGCCGATGGAGTTGAACGGCATTGGGATGCACCTGCGCCCGCAGGGCTTCTTCCAGACCAACACGCCGATCGCCGCCGCCCTGTACCGCCAGGCCGCCAGCTGGGTGCGGCAGCTGCAGCCGGCCAGCGTCTGGGACCTGTACTGCGGGGTCGGCGGGTTCGCAT
>NZ_BAXF01000673.1:0-978 GCF_001310435.1 Arthrobacter sp. JCM 19049
CGCCCGCGCGCGACGGTACACCACACTTGGAGCATGGAAACCACCGGCGAAGCACCCCGCCCCCACCAGATCACCCTGCGCTTCCTGGCCGCGCCCATGGATGTGGGCCTGTCCGGCACCGTCGAGGCCGGCACCGTGCTGGAGTGGGTGGACAAGGCCGCGTACGCCGCGGCCGTGGGCTGGGCCGCCAGCTACTGCGTCACCGCGTACGTGGGCAACATCCACTTCTCCGACCCGGTGGGCAGCGGGGATTTGGTGGAGGTCACCGCCAGCATCGTCTACACCGGCACCTCCTCCATGCACGTGCACACCGAGGTCTCCTTCCGCGACCCGCGCGGCGAGCGCACCGGCACCTCCACCACCTGCCTGGTGATCTTCGTGGCCGTGGACGAGCACGGCAAGCCGCGCCGGTGCCCAGCTTCACCCCGCGCACCGAACTGCAGACCCGGCGCCGGGACGACGCGCTGGCCCGGATCGGGATCCGCGACGCCATCGTGGAGGAAATGAAGGGCCAAAGCTACACGCAGGCCGGCACCGCCGAACGCATTACGCTGCGCTTCCTGGCCGAGCCGACGGACGTGAACTGGGGCGGGAAGGTGCACGGCGGGATCGTGATGAAGTGGATCGACACCGCCGCGGCGCTGTGCGCCTCGCGGTACTGCGGGCAGGACACCGTCGCGGTGTTCTCCGGCGGGATCCGCTTCTACCGGCCGCTGCGCATCGGGGACCTGGTGGAGGTCGAGGCCCGCCTGGTCTACACCGGGTGAAGGGCATGCACATTGCGGTGCACGTGCGCTCCGGGGATCCCAAGGGCGGCCAGCTGAACCTGACCACCTACTGCCTGACGGTGATGGTGGCGCGCGATGCGACCGGAACCGCGGTGCCGGTGACCCCTTGGGTGCCGCGCTCCGCGGAGGACCGGGCGCTGTGGGAGCACGCCCGCACCCTGGTGCGCATCCGCGCCAACTCCCCCCGGCG
>NZ_BAXF01000674.1:0-980 GCF_001310435.1 Arthrobacter sp. JCM 19049
TCACCGCACACGTGGGCGGGAACACCCACCGGGTGATGGAGCTGGTCTACGACCTGGCGCTCACCCAGGTCCAGGCGCTGGCGGCCGGGACCGAAGCACGAAACATGATCCGCGCCGCGGCCGCCAGCCCCCAGGGCCGGATCCGCTAGTCCAGCGCGATCGGCCCGTATTCCTCCAGGAAGTGGATCGGGCCCGGGTTCGCCGCAAAGCTGTCCCCGCCGAAGTGGCGCATCACCCCGTGCACGGCATTCAGCCCGGTGGTCACCGCACCCTCGGCCCAGCCCGCGGTCCAGGAGATGTCATCGCCGGCCAGGAAGATCCCGCGCTGCGATTCAGGCAGCCCCCGCTGGTCGAAGTGGGTGTACAACCGCTGCTGGTAGCGGTAGTGGCCCGGTAGGTTGGCCTTGAACGCGCCCATGAAGTTCGGGTCCGCCTCCCAGGAGACGGTGATCGGGGTGCCCACGATGTGGCTGCGGATGTCCAGGCCCGGGTAGATCTGCTCCAGGGAGTGCAGCATCAGCTCGGTGCGGCGCTCGGCATCCAGGGACAGCCACTTCAGCGCGTCATCGTTCCAGGTGTAGGACAGCAGGATCACCGCCGGCTTGCCCGGGCCGTTGTCCAGCAGGTAGGTGGCCCGGTTCAACCGGTCGGTGAGGGTCATGGACATCAGGTCCTGGCCAGTATTGGGGTCCTTGTCCTTCCAGAACGCCCGGTCCACCATCACGAAGGTCTTGGAGGACTGCATGTAGTGGCTGCGTTCGATCGCGGTCCACATCTTCGGTTCGAAGAGGGACTCCTCCACGTGGATGCCGGTGGACAGCAGCCAGGACTGGGTGGTGGAGACCACCGCATCGAATTCCTGGGTCCGCCCGTGCTTCTCGGTGACCGCGATGCGCTGCCCGTGCGGGCCATGGCCCTGACCGCGCACGATCCGGGAGACCGCACCGCGCGGTGCCCCGTGGTGCAGCAGGACAGGCTGG
>NZ_BAXF01000675.1:0-977 GCF_001310435.1 Arthrobacter sp. JCM 19049
CCGGCGGTGGTGGACAGGTCGATCGCTTCATCCGCCTCGGTGCGCCCCTGCGTCATGCCTTCGACTCCCTTGGTTGCCTGGTTCGTAAAGTTGTGTAGGAATGGCACAAGAAAAATGCCACCCACGTCAGTCTAACTGGGAAAATGGCGGTCCTGTTTGTAGGAAGCCTACAAAATGCGTTCGTCGAATCCGGCAACAGCGCCAGATTATGTTACTCACCAGTAGCTACGGGGGATGTTTTCAAGTAATCTGGGTCACATGACTGAAGATTCGCGCAACATCATTGATCCCCAGCCTCAAACCTGGCGGGCAAGACCATCGTGATGAGCGGCGGCAGCCGTGGCATCGGGCTGTCCATCGCCCTGCAGGCGGCCAAGAACGGGGCCAACCTCGTGCTGCTGTCCAAGACGGACACCCCGCATCCTTCCTTGGAGGGTACCATCCACACCGCAGTGGAGCAGATCAACCAGGCCGGCGGCACCGGGCTGGCCGTGGTCGGGGACGTGCGCAAGGACGAGGACGTGGCCCGGATGGTGGACAGCGCCGTGCAGCGCTTTGGCGGGATCGACATCGTCATCAACAACGCCAGCGCCATCAACCTGGCCAAGACCGATGACGTGGACATGAAGCGCTATGACCTGATGATGGACATCAACGTGCGCGGGGCCTTCCTGCTGTCCAAGACCGCGCTGCCGCACCTGCGCAAGTCCGCCCACCCGCACATCCTGACCCTCTCCCCGCCGCTGAACCTGGATCCACGCTGGGCCGGGGCCCATCTGGCCTACACCATGAGCAAGTACGGATGAGCATGACCACTCTGGGCCTGGCCGAGGAGCTGAAGGACGAGGGCATCGGGGTCAACTCCCTGTGGCCGGCCACGCTGATCGACACCGCGGCCATCCGCAACCTGCCCGGAGGCGGAACCATGATCAAGGGGGCGCGCGATGCCCGCATCGTCGCCGAGGCCGCCACCGCCA
>NZ_BAXF01000676.1:0-975 GCF_001310435.1 Arthrobacter sp. JCM 19049
GGGTGGACGCGGTGGACGTGGCCAGCGCCGCGATGGCCGGCACCACCTCCCAGCCTCGGCCTCCGCCCTGGTCGCCGCGCTGGAGAACACCGAACGCGACACCGGCCTCTCGCTGGACGCGGTCGCCTCCCTGGAACCGTACTGGGAAGCGGTGCGCGCGATGTACAAGCCGTTCGAGTCCGGGCTGCCGGCCCCGACCGGGCGCGTCTACCAGCACGAGATCCCCGGCGGGCAGCTGTCCAACCTGCGCCAGCAGGCGATCGCCCTGGGCCTGGGGGAGCGCTTCGAGGCGATCGAGTCGATGTACGCCTCGGTCAACGCGATGCTCGGCAACCTGGTGAAGGTCACCCCCTCCTCCAAGGTGGTCGGCGACCTGGCCCTGCAGCTGGTTGGCTCCGGGGTGGCGGCCGACGAGTTCGAGGCCAACCCGCAGAACTACGACATCCCCGACTCGGTGATCCAGTTCCTCTCCGGTGAGCTGGGGGACCTCCGGGCGGCTGGCCCGAACCGTTCCGTACCAAGGCCCTGCAGGGGCGCACCGTGCGCCCGCGCGTGGAGGACCTGGAACCGCAGGACGCCAAGGCGCTGCAGGGCGACTCGGACACCGTGCGCTCGACCCTGAACCGGCTGCTGTTCGCCGGGCCGACCCGCGACTTCGAGGCCAGCGTCGAGAACTACGGCGACCTGTCGGTGCTGCACACCCGCGACTACCTCTACGGGCTGAGCTCCGACGGGGAGCACGTGGTCTCGCTGGGCAAGGGGGTGCGCCTGCTGGTCAAGCTGGTCTCCGTCTCCGAGCCCGATGAGAAGGGCATGCGCACCGTGGTGGTCACCCTCAACGGCCAGCAGCGTCAGCTGCAGGCCCGCGACGAGTCCGTGGAATCCACGGTCAAGACCGCGCCGAAGGCCGACCCGAACAACCGCGCCCACGTCGCCGCCCCGTTCGCCGGGGCGGTCACCGTCGGGGTGCAGGAG
>NZ_BAXF01000677.1:0-973 GCF_001310435.1 Arthrobacter sp. JCM 19049
GGCCCGGTCGACCAGCCAGGCCGACCCGGTGGCGGTGATCATGCCGCTTCCCTCCGCAGACCGGGAACACGCCAGCCACGCCGTTGAAGTTCGGGCCAACGACGAGAACGAGCTGCTGGCCGCTTTGGAACCACTGGTGCCACCCGCGGCGTTGCTTGCAGCTGCCAGTCAGACGGCGGCCATGATCCGGAATGAGCGGACGGGAAGGGTGCGGATCGCCGTCCCGGGAGACAACAGGGTACAGCTCGAGCTGTTCGTTGAAAGCCGGGTAACTCCGGCACATCTGGTGGTTGTCGGGGCGAACGCCTTCGGGCAGGCGCTGGTGGAGGCCGCCCGGCCGCTGGGCTACCGGATCACCTTGTGTGATCCGCGCTCCGCGTTCGCCGATCCCGCGGCTTTTCCCGGCGCCGAGGTGGCGCAGGCCTGGCCGCACCATTTTCTGGCTCAGGCCGCCGACGCCGGGGACTTGGATGCACGCAGCATGATCTGCATTCTCACCCATGATCCAAAAATCGACATCCCGGCGTTGCAGTTCGCGTTGGGGCTGGGGGTCGGCTACGTCGGGGCGATGGGCTCACGGCGCAGTGACCGCGACCGGCGCTGCGCCCTGCGGCAGACGGGAGTGGATGACCAGGCACTGGAGCGCCTGCATTCCCCGATAGGACTGGGATTGGGCGCACAGACCCCCGCCGAGGTGGCCGTCTCGATCCTGGCCGAGATCCTAGCCGTTCAAGGCGGGCAAGCGCAGATCCTTCCGCTGAGCCACGGAACCCAGCCGCTACACCCCAGTACTCCCGGGGGTTGAAGCCGCGCTCGGGGATCCGACCCACCGCGCAAGATCCGCCGGGACGTCCAGGTCTGCGCCGTCCTCCAGGTCCGAACAGTCAATGAGGTCGACCACGTCACCGCGCTGGCTGAGCAGTTTGCGGCTCCCACGTCGGCGTGGCCGCGGCGCTCGCCGCGGGGCACCAGG
>NZ_BAXF01000678.1:0-975 GCF_001310435.1 Arthrobacter sp. JCM 19049
CTTCCTCGGGGCCGGCGATGGGGAGGGAGCCGACCTGCTCGCCGGTGGCCGGATCCATGATCACCATTTGCCCGGTGTCGCGGTCTGCTTGCGTGCTTGGTGCCGGAGCGGTGGACATCGCGTTCCTCCTTCAGTCAGAAAATCAGCTCTCAAAGCTCTGGTTCAGCGGCCCCGGGCACCCAAGGTGTCCACAAGGCCCTGCTACCGCTGAGGTACCCGCTTGGCGGCATTTCAGTCACCGCGGACCCAAGTTCCCGGCAAGTGCTCAGGATCACGTTGCCAACCTCCGCCCGGCGGTAGGGTATGCCCTCAGAAGCCCATCTGACGGCGCGAATGCGCCCCGGGAGCACGTGTGGCAGGAAAGGCAAGGAGATAATGAACGAGACCGCCGTCGGGCCCGTGGCCCCACCTTTCGAATCCATTGGGAGCATCGCCGTGCTACGTGGCGGCGGGTTGGGAGACCTGCTGTTTGCCATGCCGGCCATCCATGCGCTGGCCGCGACGTATCCGCAGGCCCGGATCACGCTGCTGGGCACTCCGCTGCATGCCGAACTGCTGGCCGGCAGGCCCGGACCGGTGGATGAGGTGGCGGTGCTGCCCTTCGCCGAAGGTGTGCGCCCGGGCGGCAGCGGGGACACGGCCGCGGATGCGCAGCAGGTGCAGGACTTCCTGGCCAGGATGCGTGAACGCGAGTTCGACCTGGCCGTGCAGGTACACGGCGGGGGGCGGTTCTCCAACCCCTTCCTGCTGGAACTGGGCGCGAAGCACACGGTGGGCACCCGCACCGAGGACGCGGCGGAACTTGAACGCACCATCCCGTACCACTACTACCAGCACGAGGTGCTTCGGGCCCTGGAGGTGGCCGGGATGGCCGGGGCCACCACCACCGCGTTGAGCCCGCGCATCGAGGTGACCGAACACGATCGGGACGAGGCACGCACGGCGTTGGAGGCACTGGCCCGCAGCCTGCCGGAC
>NZ_BAXF01000679.1:0-969 GCF_001310435.1 Arthrobacter sp. JCM 19049
CTGCTTCACCGGCGCCTCGTAAGCCACCAGTTCGGCCACCTCCCCAACAACCTCGGCCACGGCCGGCGAATTACGGTCCACCTTCTCAAAGGGAACCTTCAGTCCGGCCTGCTTGAGCAGCTGGGCCACATCCCCCTGCTGGTCGGTGGTGGCGATGGTGACCACGGTGCCGTCCGAGCCGGCACGGGCGGTGCGTCCCGAGCGGTGCAGGTAGGCCTTGTGCTCTGCCGGCGGGTCAATGTGCACCACCAGCTCCACCCCGTCCACGTGCACGCCGCGGGCGGCGACGTCGGTGGCCACCAGCACCTTGGCCGAGCCGTCGGAGAAGGCGGCCAGGTTGCGGTCACGGGCGTTCTGGCTCAGGTTGCCGTGCAGGTCCACGGCCGGGATGCCGGCCTTGGAAAGCCACAGCGCCATCTTCTTGGCGTGGTGCTTGGTGCGCATGAACATGATGCGCCGGCCCACACCGCTGGCCAGGGTACGCACCATCTCCTTCTTTTCCTCCGGATCCACCACGAAGACGCGGTGCTCCATGGTGTTCACGGCGGCCTTCGGCGCATCGACCGAATGCACGGTGGGGTTGTGCAGGTAGCGCTTGACCACCTTGTCCACCCCGTTGTCCAGGGTGGCGGAGAACAGCAGGTGCTGGATGCCCTGCGGGGTGCGGTCCAGGATGCGGCGCACCACCGGCAGGAAACCCATGTCGGCCATGTGGTCGGCCTCGTCGAGCACCGAGACCTCGACCTCGGACAGGTCCACGATCTTCTGCCCCATCAGGTCATCCAGGCGTCCGGGGCAGGCGATGACAATGTCCACGCCTCATTCATGGCCTTTTCCTGGCGCGACTGGGCGACCCCGCCGTAGATGACGGTGGTGCGCAGCCCGGCGGCGGCGGCCAGCGGGTTAATGGTCTTGGAAATCTGGGTGGCCAGCTCACGGGTGGGGGCCATGATCAGGCGCGCGGGAAAC
>NZ_BAXF01000680.1:0-972 GCF_001310435.1 Arthrobacter sp. JCM 19049
GGGGCGGCGACCTGCTTCAGGTCGGACTTCTCCATGGAGATGCCCGGTTCCCTGGTGTCCTGCGCTCCGGCGTCGGTGTCCCGCCGGTGCACGTGGATCCATTCGGCGATGGTGCCCAGCGGGTTCGTGCTGGTCTCGGCGACGTCGGCGGTCAGGGCCGCCTTGGCATCCATGATCCCGTAGCCGTAGAGGTTGTCCACCCGGGAGCGCCGGCGTCCTTGGCGGTCTTCAGGATCCGGTTGATGACCTGTGGCGCCTTCATCTGCGGGTACTTGGAGCGGATCAACGCCACCACGCCGGAGACGATCGGCGCGGCGCCGGAGGTGCCGGACCAGCGGGCATAGTCACCGCCGGGCATGCCGCCGACCAGCGGCTCGGCCGGGGCGGCCACCCCGATCGAGATGCCCTCGGTGGAGGAGTCCTTCGAGCCTTGCCCGACTCGTCGACCCCGGCCACGGTCAGCACCCCGGGGATGGTGGCCGGCGCGCCAACCTGGCTCATCCCGCCGGAACGGTTCCCGGCGGCGGCCACGACCACCACGTCGTGGTCCTCGGCGTACTTGAACGCCGAATCCCAGCTTTCGGGCCAGGCCGGGCTGGTGGAGCCCAAGGACATGTTGATGACCTTCGCCCCGTTGTCCACGGCCCAGCGCACCGCGCGCGGGATCTGCTCCTCGACCGGGATCCGGCCGGGTTCTGCCCGCCCATCCACAGCGAGACGGACATCAGCTCTGCGGCCGGGGCCACCCCCAGCACGCCGTCCGGCCCGCCGGAGGGCTTGGGCACGGTCTCGTACTCCGGTTCCTCAGGAACGTCCTCGTCTTCCTCTTCCGCGTGCTTCTTGGCCTTCTCCCACGCGGTCTTCAGCTTCTCGTTCTCGGCCTTGATCCGGTCGATCTCGGCCTTGTTGTTCCCGCGCCCGGCCAGCAGGGTGGCCACCAGGTGCCGTGCTCGCTGCGCGCCCCAATCGGGG
>NZ_BAXF01000681.1:0-966 GCF_001310435.1 Arthrobacter sp. JCM 19049
CCGTGAGGCTAGGCATCCTCGTGCGGGTGGCGTACCACCCGGGCCGGGACCCGGCCGCCACCGCGTTTTCCGGCACGTCGGCGGTGAGCACGGCCCCGGCGGCGATGACCGCGTTCTGCCCGATGCTCACCCTGCAGGTCCATGGGGGCAACCCTTCCGGTGCTGGTGCGGTGCCAGCTGGTATCCGGCCGGGGCTGTGCTGCCTTCGAATCTAGGGGCAGCATCGATCCAAAAGGCAGCGTCGATTCTCGGGTTAGCCTGCCGCCATTGGATGCTTCAGCGCGGCTGGGTGCCAAACCGGGGGTGGGAAGAAAAACAAGACCCGCACCAGAACTGGTGCGGGTCTTGCCGTTGGTGCCCTCGAAAGGAATCGAACCTTCGGCCTTCTGTTCCGGAGACAGACGCTCTATCCACTGAGCTACGAGGGCGAATCGCGTTGGCGACAGGGTTGAGCTTATCAGGTTGGGGCACCGGTTGCGCAAATCGACGCCGGCGGTGATCAACCGAACAGCCCCGGCACCGGTCTTCCGGTGTCTGGGCATGTCACGAGCGGGCGCCAAGCGTGGCCGAACCGTTATTGTTTAAGGGTGACTCCAGAAGAACTCTCCGCTGCCATATCCGCATGCCTGACCCAGGCCGTCGCCGATGGGGACATTTCGGTCGATATCCCCGACACCGTGCGTGTTGACCGACCCAAGAGCCGTGAGCACGGCGACTGGGCGACGAACATTGCCCTGCAGCTGGGCAAGAAGGCCGGCATGGCCCCGCGTGACTTCGCCACCATCCTGGCCGAGCGGCTGCGCCAGGTTCCCGGGATCGGGGCGGTGGACATCGCGGGCCCCGGCTTCTTGAACATCACCCTGGATGCGGCCGCCGCCGGGGAGCTGGCCCGCTCCATCGTGCAGGCGGGCGAAGCCTACGGCAGAACCAGGCACTGACCGGCACGTGGTCAACATGGAGTTCGTC
>NZ_BAXF01000682.1:0-967 GCF_001310435.1 Arthrobacter sp. JCM 19049
CCACGAACTTGCTCAGCCGCAGACCCTCCCCGGGCTGCAGCGAGGCGCTGGCCACATGGTCCGAAGCTCCGCGCTGACATCGGTGGTGGTGTGGATCCGGGATTGCGAGCCGCCGGTGAGGCTGGCCCGGTGTTCGGCGACCGTGGCCACGCTCATCCCCGAACCGCGCACAATGTAGGACAGCCCGGCCCGCCCGTCACGCTCATAGTGCCCGGCCGGCTGCAGCGGGTTCTGCCCGGTGGATTCGGACTTGCGCGGATCCAGCGGGGAGGGTTCCCCGGCATCCAGGTCCGCCGGGGTGGGCACCAGGGTGGTGGGCGGGATGCCGGATCACCGAGGACTGCACACCACGTGCCCCGGCGCGTCGAGCAGGCGCACGTTCACGTCCACCACCGCCAGGTGCCGGTCGGTGAAGGAGACCATGGCGCGGCTGGTGACCGCCACCCGGTGGCCCTCGGCGGTGCGCCACAGCGTGGTGGAGACCAGGGTGCCGTCCCGGAAGTCCAGGCGCAGGTCATCGCGCACCATCTCGGTGCGGCCCACCTCCAGCGCCTCGTCGTTGATGTACACGCGCATGGTGCGGAAGTCCGGGGCCGCGATCATCGTCTGCCCGGTGGAGGCCAGCCCGTAGGCATTCTCCGCGTAGCGATCTGCCAGGTCTCGTGCAGCCCGTTGATGAAGCTGCCCCCCACCTGGTCCCCCACGCCCAGCATCGGGGCCTTGGCCCCCAAAAAGCCGTTGCCCAGCGAGAACACGGTGTCCTGGGCACCCTCGTCGTCGCGCGCCTCATCCAAGGTGATGGACCACGGGTCGTAGCTCAGCGCATCCCCGGATTCGTTGGTCATCACCTCGGACAGGTCGGTGACCACAAAGTCCGCGCCGGCCTCGGCCAGCGAGGCGGCGTTGTTTTCCCGGGCCACCCCGATCACCCGGAAGCCGCCGGCCACCGCGGCCTGCACCCCGGAGA
>NZ_BAXF01000683.1:0-961 GCF_001310435.1 Arthrobacter sp. JCM 19049
GCCGCGCGAACCGGTGGCCGGCCTGATTGAGCCCGAGGCGTCACTGCCGCCGGTGCTGCTGCCCGATGAACCTCGGCCCGCGACGTGGATGCGGTGCGTTTTTCCATTGGGCTGCGCGGCTACCGGTGCGACCAGGTGGACGACGTTCTGGATCAGCTCGCTGCGCGCATCAACCGGTTGGAGAATAAGATTCATGACATCGAGTCGCGGCGTGTGATTAGCGACACGGGCGAAAATTAGGAATAATAGAGAGTATAGAGTCTCCAAATCAACAAGGTAATCCCAGCTGATTGAGCGGACTATAGGACGGCTCGGGCGTTGAACCGGTATGCGGTTGAACGTTCCGGTCACTGACGAAGGGAACAACGTACATGGCGGCGATGAAGCCACGCACCGGTGATGGGCCAATGGAAGTCACCAAGGAAGGCCGAAGCTTGATCCTGCGCCTGCCCATCGATGGCGGCGGTCGCCTGGTGGTCGAATTGAATGCAGATGAGGCCACCGAGCTGCGTAATTGTCTGGTAAACGTCACTGAATAAGGATTCTCAGGGCCGCATTCGCCGGCCCTTTGGTCTGTCACCAGCCCGTCGCGCACCCGCCGCGGCGGGCGGCCCCGTTCCTCCTGCGTCCTACGGACGTACTAGTGCTTGGCTGCCGCGATGAACAAGCCCTGCTCGGTGGGCAGCAGGTGGCACAGCAGGTTCGGGTCCTCGCGCAGCATCCGCATGGCATCACGCATGGCCACCGTGGAGCCTTGCGCACGGCTGGCTTGGCCAGGCGGTGCTCGTCAAAGGCGTTGCAGATGATGATGACCCCGCGCTTGCCGATCAGGCGCTTGGCCTCGGCGACGTAGTCCAGCAGGTTCTCGTGCTCGGCATCGATCAGCACCATGTCGTACGCTCGATCGGTGAGCCGGCCCAGTACCGTGGCGGCGCGTTCGGTGATGATGCGCGCCCGGGCG
>NZ_BAXF01000684.1:0-959 GCF_001310435.1 Arthrobacter sp. JCM 19049
CATGGCCACCCGCACCCGTCGTTCGGCGTCCCAGGCGTCCAGCGCCAGGGCCAGTTCCAGGGCCTGGGCGTAACGGTCATCGGCGCGGGTGTTCCCTCGGACAGGGCGGTGGCCGCGGCATCGAGTTGCTCCAGTGCCGCGACCGCGTGCCGGACCGCCGCGGCGGCGACTTCACCCACGGTGCGCTGATCGTCGGTGGACATCTCCTGTTCGGCGATGCCCAGGGTGCCGATGCGGGTGACCTGGCCGCTGTCGGGGGTCAGGTGCCCGGAGAGCACATGCAGCAGCGTGGATTTGCCGCGGCCGTTTTCCCCGACCACGGCGATGCGGGAGGTGGGGGTGACCACGAGATCCACCCCACGCAGGATGGGGTTGGCGCCCAGGGCCAGCCAGATGTCGGACAGGACGATTTGGGCGCGCGAACGGGCAGGGAAGGTTGGGGCAGTGATAGGCACGGTGTTCCTTTTGGGTGGGCGCGCCGCACCGCAGCAGGCAGGGCAGAATAGACCAGGCACTGACAAGGGGTGTGGGGGCACGCAAAACGGTGACCACTGGGTCATGGACGCATGACCACACGCTCGGAGCAGGCTCAACGAGCGCGGCTGGCCGCGATCACCGTTAGAGGAACAGCAAATATTGCATGCTTCAACGCTAGCACGCGGCGCCGGTGCGGCAACAGTGGGTGTGAGCGAATCGTGGTCGGGGTCGTGGCTCACCGCGCGTCCTTGCGGTTTGCGTCCCCATCGGGGTTGTCCGTGAGCATTCGGTCCAGGCGCCGGGCGACGTCATCGAGTTCGTGGTCGAACAGCCCCGCATAGGTGTCCAGGGTGATGGCCGCGGTGGCGTGCCCCAGCATCCGCTGCACCACCTTGACCGAGGCGCCGGAGGCGACCATCCAGCTGGCGGCCGTATGCCGCAGATCGTGAACCCGCAGCCGTCGGGCAGCCGGACCGCCTGCG
>NZ_BAXF01000685.1:0-959 GCF_001310435.1 Arthrobacter sp. JCM 19049
CGCGCGGCATGTCGCGCAGGATCCCCAGCGCGACGGGCATCGCGCTTTCATCGGCGATGATCAGCTGCCGGGCCGCCGGCACCGGGTTCCAGCCGCACCCCTGGTCGATGAAGGCAACCGGGGTGCCGGGCTGCACGCTTGCCGCCCACGGCCCGGCAACCCCTTCGGTGCCGTGCACCAGGAAGTCCACGTCCATTTCCCCCGCACCGGCGCGGAATTGGCGGATCGTGTAGTTGCGGATGACCGGGCGGGCGCCCTTGGGCAGCGTCAGGTAGTTCAGGTAGCCGCCGACCCCGAACTTTGCGGGCAGGTTGTCGAAGCGGGAGTGCGAGTCCACCGGGATGGCCAGCCGGAACCACTGGTCAAAGCCCCGGTATTCGAAACGCTCCAGGTCCTGCCCGCCGAAGGTCACCCGGGTCATGTGCGGGGTGATGCGTTCACTGCGCTGCACCTGGCAGCGTACCAGCCGGAATCGGCATGGGTTACGGCGATATTGCTCATCGCGGCGTCCTATCCGCCGGCACCCGCCGGGGAGTCTGGGCCCCGATGGTCCGCCGACTGCTGTCGTGGCCGAGGAACCTGGTGGCCCTCGCTTGGCAGGCGCCACGCAGCATAAGCCGTGGCGCCAACGGGCCAGCCGCGCTCCCACCGTGCTCAGCGGCGGGGCGGCCGCCCAGGAGCACAATTCACTGCACGCTGCTCCACGTCAATAACCGTTGCTGCTCATTGTGTCCCGCGGCGAACCCGGACCGCAAGAAAAGGCCGTCTTCGGCTGGAACAGGGGCTACCCGGGCTGGTCGCCGCGTCCGAGCACGGCCACCAGAAAATCACTGGCTGGCCCATGCAGCTGCCAGGTCGAATAGCGCTGTTGCAGCCGCAGCCCGCATTCGGCGGCATCCGATTCGAACGTGTCGAAGTCATAGCCGCGCCCGGCGCCGAAGCCGACCACGAGCCGGCCG
>NZ_BAXF01000686.1:0-950 GCF_001310435.1 Arthrobacter sp. JCM 19049
CGACAGGCTTCGCGGCGGGTGCCACGGCCTGCGGGGTCGGGGTTATCTGGTTGTCGTCGGATTTCTGACTGGTGGTCACCGCTGAAACTCTTTCACTAACTGAGCACTTGCTTCTAGTAACTCTACCGTGGCCCCGCTTTCTTTGTAAGCGGATACGCGCAGTATTCTGTTCTATTGCGGCCTAAAATAGGACTTGGCCGCAAACGAACTAAGGAGTTTCATGGCACGCAAGGCCTCATTGTCCGGTTTTCCCGAATGGCTTCCCGCCGAACGCGTGTTGAACAGCATGTGCTGGACACCCTGCGCCGGGTCTTCGAACTGCACGGTTTTGCGAACATCGAGACCCGTGCGGTCGAAACCCGGGCGCAGCTGCTGCGCAAGGGCGAGATCGACAAGGAGGTCTACGGCCTCTCCCGCCTGGCCGCGGACCCGGACGAGGAGAAGAACGACCCCAACGCGCTGGCCCTGCACTTCGACTTGACCGTGCCCTTCGCCCGCTACGTGGTGGAGAACGCCGGGCACCTGGCCTTCCCGTTCCGCCGCTACCAGATGCAGAAGGTCTGGCGCGGGGAACGCCCGCAGGACGGACGCTTCCGCGAGTTCACCCAGGCGGACATCGACGTGGTCGGCGACGGGTCGCTGCCGTTCAGCTACGACGTGGAGCTGGCGCTGACGATCGCCGATGCCCTCTCCGCGTTGCCGATCGGGGACTTCCGGCTGCGGGTGAACAACCGCAAGCTGGCCGAGGGCTTCTACCGCGGCCTGGGCCTGGAGGATCCGGACGCGGTGCTGCGGGCAATCGACAAGCTGGAGAAGATCGGGGCCGAGAAGGTCGCCGAAATCCTGACCACCGAGGTGGGCGCCACCGCGGCCCAGGCGCAGGCCGCCCTGGACCTGGCCGGGATCTGCACCGCGGACACCTCCTTCGTGGAGCAGGTACGCGCCCTGGG
>NZ_BAXF01000687.1:0-951 GCF_001310435.1 Arthrobacter sp. JCM 19049
CAGTCTTGGCCAGCGCCCAGCGGATCCGTTCGGGCCCGGCGGCGATGTGGGCGCCGTCGGCCAGGCGGTAGTCGGCCTCGATCTTCTCCAGCTTCGCGCCGTCGTTCATGGCCAGGAAGTCATCCCCGGAGATCATCGCCTCCAGGGCGGACTGCCACCAGGCCAACTCCAGTTCGGCGTCGACCTCGTCCGCGTCGATCTCCCGCTCGGCGAAATCGGCGAGCAAATCCCCCAGCCCGGCCTCGGCCAGCTGTTCGGAGATGATGGTGCGTTCGGGCAGTTCCTTCAGTCATCGGCGCGGTCCACCAGGCTGGCGATGGTGTTCATCAGCTCCTTGACCGGCATTTCGCGCAGCCGGGTGCCCAACCGGGTGGGCAGCATCCCGGCCAGCGAGTCGATGCGGGAGCCGGCGTCATGGTAGCCGGCCTCCACGTCCAGCAGCCCGCCGGGCACCTGCGGGTTGCGCTGGCTGGTGGCGTAGACGCGCCAGGCCTCACGCTGTTCGCTGATGGCCTGCAGGGCGGACTGCAGGTCCGGCACATGCATGCCGGGACGGACGTATTCCTTGGCGATCTTGCGCAGCCGGGAGCGGACAATGGAGCCCATCTCCACCCCGTGCTCGCGCCGCCACTGGCTGGAGGCGGTCGCGGCGATCAGGTCATCGATGTCGCCTTCGAAGATGTCCGGCTCGAACTTGTCCAGCGAGCCGCGCACGGCCACCAGCAGGGCCAGCTGGTCCCCCCACTTGTCGTAGGTCTCCTCCAGGCGGATCTGGGACTTCTGGGCGACCTCCACCATGTGCTCGTGCAGGATCGGCAGGTCCCGGCCCAGCCCCGAAGCCAGGGCCAGGGCCTGTTCGGTCTGCTCCTGGTTGCGCAGCGGCGCCCCGTGCCAGGGGCTGGAGGTGTGCTCCTTGCTGAACGCGCCAAGCTGGGCGGCGCGCTTGAGCTG
>NZ_BAXF01000688.1:0-946 GCF_001310435.1 Arthrobacter sp. JCM 19049
AGCGGGCATCGGCGCGCGCCCGGTCGTGCACCAGCTGACCGGAGAGGTCGGTGCAGCGGTCCAGCACGAGCACCGCATGCAGTTCCACCTGCGGCGCGCACTGGGTGAAGCGGTCCATGGCGGCCGCCAGGTGGGCCAGGCAGGCGGGCAGGTGTTCTTCTTCGTTGTGCACCGGGATCACGATGGCCAGTGCCCGCAGCGGCTCATTCATCGGTTCCACCCTTACGCCGGTAGATCTCCAGCAGGAAGTGCGGTTCGCGGTGTTCGACCACCGGATGCCAGCCTGGCAGTTCCCGGGCCATGGCGTGCACCATTTCCCCGTCCAGCGTCCAGCCCTGGATCGGGTGCAGCCAATGGCAGAGCACCAGTTCCCCGTCGGCGCCATCTGCCGGTCACAGTGGGTGAGCAGTTCGGCCAGTTCATCGGCGGCCAGGAAGTAGCCGGTCTCGCTGATGACCACCAGGTCCCAGCCGTCCTGCTCCGTCGGCCACTGCTGCGGTACGGTCGCCTCACGCACCTGGGCGTGGGGCAGGTGGGCCAGCCGGTCACGGGCCGTGGTGACCGCGGTGGCGCTGGCATCCAAGCCCAGGAACCGTTGACTGCGTTCGGCGAGCGCTGCCGACAGCTCCCCGATGGAGCACCCGACTTCCAGGGCCTGTCGGTAGCTGTCCCGGGCCAGGCTGGCCAGCAGCACCTGGCGCTTGCGCCGTTCATAGTCGCTGGTGCGGTAGTCCCATGGGTCTTCGCGCTGCTGGTAGAGCTGTTCGAAGACCTGTGGGGCGTCGCTGCCCGAGTGCGTGTTGGCGGGGGTGTAGCGCAGGACCTCGGTCCGTTGCCGAAGTGGGCGCTGAACGCGGCGCTGAGCAGCACCTCGTCCCCGGGCTGGTCGGACAGCGGGGCCACCTGGGAGCGGTGGGCGGCCATGGCCGCGGCCTTGGCCTGCTGC
>NZ_BAXF01000689.1:0-941 GCF_001310435.1 Arthrobacter sp. JCM 19049
CCGGCTTCGTGCTGCCAACCCCCGCTCCGGCGCTCGTCGTGCCCTTCACCCTCGCGTCGTGACCCCATGACACACCCCACTGCAGATCAGGCGCCGGGGCCGTGCCGGCAACGGTCATGCTCCGTCTTTGACTTGGTGGCTCCACGATACCCCGCACCACCGATCAGCAACAGGACCACCGATTCCGGCGCCCGGCTGGGGCTGGTCCCCGCGCCGCAACCGGTGTCCCCGGGATCCGGCGCCGGGGGGCAAAACTCCGGGCGCGCGCAGAGCACAGGTGATCTGACTTGGCAGGTGGGGCACAATAAGGGGTGTGAGTGAAAATGCCGTTGCCCCACCGAAACCAGTTCGGCCCCGCCGGAAGACGTGCGCGCCGCGCATGATGCCCTGGTCGAACAGATCCGCCAGCACCGCGAGGCCTACTACCAGCAGGACGCGCCGCTGATCTCGGACGCCGAATACGATGCGCTGTTCCGCGAACTGCAGCGCATCGAGGGGCAGTACCCGATCCTGGCCGGGCAGGACTCACCCACCCAGGAGGTCGGCGGGGAGGTTTCCGCGGCCTTCGCCCCGGTCACCCACGCCAGCCGGATGTACTCCCTGGAGGACGTGTTCTCCATGCCGGAGCTGGACGCCTGGCTGGAGCGGGCCGAGGCGAACGCGCTGCGCCTGCGCCCGGAGCGCAAGCCCGCCTGGCTGTGCGAGGTGAAGATCGACGGGCTGGCGCTGAACCTGACCTACCGCGACGGCAAGCTGGTGCGCGCCGCGACCCGCGGGGACGGGACCACCGGCGAGGACGTCACCCACAACGCGCTGACCATCGCCGACATCCCCCAGCAGCTCTCCGGCAGCGGCTGGCCCCACGAATTTGAGGTGCGCGGCGAGGTGTTCATCGCCACGCAGGACTTCAACGCCTACAACGAGTCGCTGATCGAACAGGG
>NZ_BAXF01000690.1:0-940 GCF_001310435.1 Arthrobacter sp. JCM 19049
TCCCGGCAAAGCGCAGCCGCCCCTGGTCGATGACGGCCATCCGGTCACACAGCCGCTCCACCTCATCCAGCGCGTGGGAGACCAGCACCACGGTGACCCCGCCGGCGCGGATGGAGTGCACCAGCGCCCAGATCCCGCGCCGGGCCTGCGGGTCCAGCCCGGTGGTCAGTTCGTCAAAGATCGCGATCCGAGGTCGGCCGACCAGGGCGGTGGCGATCGACAGGCGCTGGCGCTCTCCCCCGGACAGGGTCCCGATCCGGCGTTTGGTCCGCTGGCCCATGCCCACCAGCTCCAGCAGTTCCACCGGGTCGGCCGGATCCGGGTAGAGAGCCGCAAACCAGCGCATGGCCTCGCCGACCTTCAGCGCGGCGGGCAGGGTGGTGCCTGCAGCTGGTACCCCACATCGCGGCGGATCATCTCGCGCTGCAGTGCCGGGTCAACGCCCAGCACCGACAGCGTCCCGGCGTCGGGTTTGATCGTTCCGGCCAGGCATTCCACGGCCGTGGTCTTCCCGGCCCCGTTGGGCCCGAGGATTCCAAAGATCTCCCCGCTGCCACCTCCAGATCCACCCCGGCCAGTGCCCGCACGTTCCCGAAGGACTTGTGCAGGTTTTCGGCGCGGATCACCGGGTTGCGCATGCTCATGGTGGCCTCCCTCGGCACTACTGTCACCCCTCGGTTGACAGTTATAGCGCAAGAATGGCACACCCCCCACGTTCCGTCAATAGGGGGATGACAATTCTGCTGCCACCGACGCCCCTAGGGCAGCGGGAAGGATTTGGGGACGCAGCTGCTGGTGGCCGGGATCATCCGGATGACGTACCAGAGCACGCAGGTGCCGCCCTGGGCGAGCACGCCCAGCAGCAGGAGCCACGGGTTCAATGGCCCGAAGCCCAGCAGGACCCCTGCGCCGGGAAGCGCCACAGCCAGCACCCCCAAGC
>NZ_BAXF01000691.1:0-930 GCF_001310435.1 Arthrobacter sp. JCM 19049
TTCCTGGGTGAGCTGCTGCGCGAGGGCGGCAAGCCGCGCGACGTCAGAACCGCGATGCCGCCACCGCCGCAACCACCACGCTGGCCGCCGCCAACGGGGTCTGGGCGGTGCGCGTGCACGACGTGCAGTCCAGCCGCGACGCCATCGAAGTAGTGAAGGCGCATGGATCGCATTAGCGTCACCGGCATCACCGCCACCGGCCACCACGGGGTCTTCGAGCACGAGAAGCGCGAAGGCCAGCCGTTTACGGTGGACGTGGTGCTGCACACCGACACCACCCGCGCGGCGCTGAGCGACAACGTGACCGATACCGTGCACTACGGGGAAGTCAGCGCGCTGGTCGTCGGCCAGATCCAGGCCGGGCCCTGGGACCTCATCGAGAAGCTGGCCGAACAGATCGCCCAGGCGATCCTCACCGGCTACCCCAGCGTGGCGCGGGTCGACGTCACCGTGCACAAGCCCCAGGCCCCGATCCCGGTGCCCTTTGACGATGTCACCGTGGCGATCAGCCGCGTGCAGAGGGAGCACCGCGCGGTGCTGGCGCTGGGCTCGAACCTGGGCGAGAGCCGGCAGACGCTTCAGGCGGCCGTGCGCGAACTGCAGGACCACCCGCAGGTGCGGTCGAAGCCGTGTCCCCGCTGGCGCTGACCAAGCCGGTGGGCGGGCCCGGGGCCAGCCGGACTACCTGAACCAGGTCATCGCCGTGCGCACCACCCTGGACCCGCACCAGCTGCTGGATCTGTGCCAGCAGGTGGAGCGGGAGCACCACCGCACCCGCACCGTGCGCTGGGAGGCGCGGACCCTGGACGTGGATGTGATCACCTATGACCAGCTGGTGCTGCAGGACGAGCGGCTGACCCTGCCGCACCCGCGCGCGCACCTGCGCGGCTTCGTGCTGGCGCCGTGGAGCTGGATGGACCCCGACGCGGT
>NZ_BAXF01000692.1:0-933 GCF_001310435.1 Arthrobacter sp. JCM 19049
GCCGGGTGGTGCACGGGCCTATTCGGCACGGTGATCGAATCGATGGCCGCACCGGCCTGCTCGGCGATGGCCGAGGAGAGCGGGGCGTTGCCGGCCGACTCCTGGGCGGCCTTCTGGCCTTCCTCGGAGACAACGTAGTTGCCAAAGGCCTTGACCAGGTCCACGGTCTGCTGGTCCTTGTAGCTGGAGCAGTACACGTGGTAGGAGACCAGCACGATCGGGTAGGTGCCGGCCTCGGTGGTGTCGCGGGCCAACTCCAGGGCCATGTCGTGCTCACCACGGCCCTCGACCGGGGTGGCCGCCTCCAGGGCCTTGGCCGCGGCCTCGGCGGAGATTTCGGTGTACTGCTGGCCGACCTTCACGTTCACGGTGGACAGCTTGCCCACCGCGGAGAAGTCGGCGTAGGTGATCGCCCCGTCGGTGCTCGAGGTGGTGGAAACCACCCCGGAGGTGCCCTTGGCGTTCTCCGACTGGATGTCCTTGGGCCAGTCGCCGGAGACCTCGTAGTCCCACACGTCCCCGGCCGCGGCTTCAGGTACTCCACGAAGTTCTCGGTGGTGCCCGATTCGTCGTTGCGGTGCACCACGGTGATCGCGGTGTCCGGCAGCTGCACGTCCGGGTTCTGGCTGGCGATGGCTCATCGTTCCACTTGGTGATCTCCTTCTTGAAGATCTTGGCGATGGTCGGCGCATCCAGGTTGATGCTTTCCACGCCCTCCAGGTTGAAGGCGATCGCAATCGGGGAGACGTAGGCCGGCACGTCGAAGGCGCCCTCGGGGCCGCAGACCTTCTTCGAGTCGGCCAGCTCCTCTTCGCTCATGTAGGCATCGGATCCGGCGAACTGGGCGCCGCCGGCCAAGAACGCCTTGCGCCCGGCGCCGGAGCCATCCGGGGAGTACTGCACCTGCGCGCCGGAGTTCGCGGCGGCAAACGC
>NZ_BAXF01000693.1:0-937 GCF_001310435.1 Arthrobacter sp. JCM 19049
GCACCGCCTCGCGCACCTGGCCTGCTCGGATTCGGCGACGATGTCCGGCACCTGGGATTCAACGACCTCCACGATGGTGCGCAGCAGCGCGAGTGCCTTTTGCAGGCTGATGGAGCGGGTCAGCTCGGTGGGCGCGGCCCCAAACACGTCGGTCATCACCCAGGCCGGGGTGGATTCGGGGTGTTCGTACCAGTTCACGAACGTGGAGATGCCCTTCTGGGCCACCAGGCCCAGGGCGGCGCGCTCCTCCGGGGCCAGGGAGCGGTACCAGGGCAGGGACTGGTCCAGGTACTTCAGCGCCGCGGTGGACAGCACCCCCAGATGGGATTTGAGCCGCTTGATGGTCTCCGGGCTCGGCTTGGCCAGCCGGCTGGGCCGTCCGCGCTGCAGCGAAGCTTCGGCCGTTTCATTCATGTCTATGAGCATATCGGTTCGATGCACGGGCACGTGTGCCAAGCGGTTTCTGAGCTTGGGAAGCGGGCACGTGGCACCCCCGGGTGCCGTGATGGCCGGGCAAATGGGAAACGGTGGCCACACGCGCTTCACGGGGAAGGGGTGTGGCCACCGTTTGCCCGGAGTCCCGCCGGTTGAACCGTTGGGTGGGTGGTTAGGCGTCGCCGCCAGCGTTGCCCGAACGTCCCGCGTTGGGGTTGTTCAGGTCATACTTCTGATGCGCCTTGATCGGGGTATCGGCCGGGATCTCGCCCCGCTCCGCCAGGGCCTGCAGGGTCTTGACGACCAGGGAATGCGCGTCGATCTTGAAGAACCGGCGCGCCGCGGCCCGGGTATCACTAAACCCGAACCCGTCCGCTCCCAGGGTGTGGTACTCACCGGGCACGTAGGGGCGCACCTGTTCAAGCACCGCCCGCTGGTAATCACTGGTCGCGATCACCGGGCCGGTCGCCGATTCCAGCTGACCGGTCAGGTACGGGGTCAC
>NZ_BAXF01000694.1:0-929 GCF_001310435.1 Arthrobacter sp. JCM 19049
GTGCCGCCCCGCCCAGCTGCCGGTGCCCCTGCCGGATGAGGACTCCCGCCTGCTGGGGCACGGGCTGTCGGCCACCGGGCAGCGCGGGCCAAACAAGGAACAGCTCGCCTACGCCCGGGACGGCAAAATCCTCTGGAAGCAGCCCTACGAGAAGGCGTTTGCCACCGGGTACTCCTCCGACTCCGGATGGACCTGGACCCTGGCCAGCGAACCGTCCGACACGCTGGTCGCAGCGGTTCGCGCGCCCACAACCGGGCCAGTAGCGGCACCTACCTGCTCGATCTGGCCAGCGACTACATGAGCATCGGGGTGGACGCGGCCAGCGGCACGGTGCTGTGGCGCCAGCCGGGGCGGAAGCCTACTGCCAGGGGATCTTCACCGACTGGGTCACCGACGCACGGCGCACCGTGGTGCTGTACACCATCGACAGCGGCATGTCCTCCATCCTCGAATCGGACAGCGACACGCGCCAAGGCGTGCTCACCGGCCTGAAATGGCGGGTCACCGCCCTGGACGCCCGCACCGGCGCCGAACGGTGGAGCCACGGGCTGCCGGAGCTGAAGCGCACCCGGGAGCTGATCAAGCCGCGGGCACGGATCCTGTCCGACACCGAACACGCCATCCTGCCGCTGCCCCAGGGGTGGCGCGCCATTGAGATCGCCACCGGAAACGTACGCGAACTGGGGCAGGTGCTGGGCCAGAGCGTGCTGTGCACGACGGCGCGTGAAACGCTGGAATTGCCGATCCCCGGGGACCGGGAGCCGCGCTACCTCAACGGCGAGGAAGCGATCCACCCGTGCGACCGCGACACCCTCAAACCCGGCACGGTGCCGCCGCGCTACGCCGAGTTCGTGCGCACCGGGCACGACCAGCAGCAGGTGGTGGTGCTGGCCGGGACCCAGGGGATGACCGCCTACCGGATGCCGCCG
>NZ_BAXF01000695.1:0-929 GCF_001310435.1 Arthrobacter sp. JCM 19049
CCGTCCTCCGCCGACGCCTCGCGGGCCCCGGCCGGAAAGCACGTGGTGTGGGCCTATGCCCACGTGCCGCAGGGCTACCAGGGCCCGGCCGGGGAGAGGATTGATGAGCAGATTGAACGCTTCGCCCCCGGCTTCCGGGATCGCGTCCTGCGCCGGGTGGAAACGGACCCGACCGCACTGGAGGCCTGGAACCCGAACCTGGTGGGCGGGGATATCGGCGGCGGTGCGCTGAACGGGCTGCAGCAGTTCCTGCGGCCCACCGCGTCCCTGACCCCGTACCGGCTTGGGGTGCCCGGACTGTACCTGTGCTCTTCCTCCACCCCTCCGGGCGGGGGAGTGCACGGCATGGCCGGATGGCATGCGGCGCGTCAGGCGCTGAAGGATTCCGGGATCCGGGTCTGAACCGGCTGGCCTGATCGGGGCGGGACGGGGGCCGAGGGGCGTTTAGACCGTGTCCGCGGCCGGCCGGCCCCCGGTCCTGGGACGGGTCGCGGCGTACCAGCCGATAAACAGCAGCACGATCAGGCCAACGTCCACCGCATCCCCGCCGTAGTACATCAGCTGGGCCCCGGCCCGCCCATCCGCGGCCTCCACTCCGGCGGGCGGATGCGCGTACAACCACTTCGCCAGAATTGCGTGGGCCGCGATGAAGCTGACCAGCACCGTGGCCCGCATCCGGAACGAGGCCCGGTGCGGATCCGGATCTCCGCCAACCACGGAGGCGGTGAACACGTACCCGGCCAGGAAGATGTGCGCGTGAACCACCGCATGGAGCAGCACCGAGGAATGCATGAGGTGATACAGGTCCGTGGTGTAGAGCAGCCACAGCCCGCCGGCGTTCAGGATGGCGGCAACGAACGGATGGGTGAGCACCCGAATCGGGGCCGAGCGCAGTAGCCGGGTCACGGCCCGCGCCTGCCTCACCGGCA
>NZ_BAXF01000696.1:0-923 GCF_001310435.1 Arthrobacter sp. JCM 19049
GGACGTGGTCCTGGAGCTGAAGTCCGTCGCGGACATCGCCCTGGTCGGCTACCCCTCGGCCGGCAAGTCCTCGCTGATCGCCGCGCTGTCCGCGGCGCGTCCGAAGATCGCCGACTACCCGTTCACCACCCTGGTGCCGAACCTGGGCGTGGTGCAGGCCGGTGAAGTGCGCTACACCGTGGCCGACGTGCCCGGGCTGATCCCCGGCGCCTCGGAGGGCAAGGGGCTGGGCCACGAGTTCCTGCGCCACGTTGAGCGCTGCGCCGCGATCGTGCACGTGCTGGACTGCGCGTCCCTGGAATCCGAGCGCGACCCGATCACCGACCTGGAGGTCATCGAGGCCGAACTGGCCGCCTACGAGGTCGACTCCTCCTATGCCGGGACCGACGGGACCATCATCCCGCTCAGCGAACGCCCCAAGCTGGTGGCGTTGAACAAGGTCGACATGCCCGACGGGCAGGACATGGCCGAATTCGTGCGCCCCGAACTGGAAAAGCGCGGCTACCGGGTGTTCGAGGTCTCGGCCCTGTCGCGTAACGGATTGCGCGAACTGTCCTTCGCCATGGCTGAATTGGTGGAGCAGGAGCGCGCCAAGCTGGAGCACGCCGCCCCCGTGGTGGAGGTGCCGGTGGTTCGCCCGCGCTCGGTGAACCGCCAGGAATTCACGATCCGCCGCGAGGAGCAGAACCTGGAACCGCTGTGGCGGGTCATCGGGGAGAAGCCCGAACGCTGGATCCTGCAGACCGACTTCTCCAACGACGAGGCCGTGGGCTACCTGGCCGACCGGCTGAACCGGCTGGGCGTGGAGGACGCACTGTTCAAGTCCGGGGCCCGCCCCGGGGACGCGGTGGTCATCGGCGCCGAGGACAACGCGGTCGTCTTTGACTGGGAGCCGACCATGGCCGCCGGGGCCGAGCTGCTGG
>NZ_BAXF01000697.1:0-923 GCF_001310435.1 Arthrobacter sp. JCM 19049
GCACGCCGAGGCGCTGGACCTCTCGCGCCGCCTGGAGCCGCTGTGGGATCTTTTTCGGAGCCTGGGCAGCCTGCGTGTGGTCAGCGCGCTGGCCGAGGAGCTCGGTCTGGTCTCCGCGCCGAGCCTGCCGCTGCCCCTGCAGGGCATTCCCGATGCCGCCCGCCAGCGGCTGCGGAAGTTCCTGGCCGCTGCCCGGCTCGAGGACGATGTATAACCACAACGGCATATAGTGCTGGCTTGGTCAAATGGGTACCCGGGCGAACTTTGGGTGCCTGATGCCGGGCACCCGTGTACTTGCGGCACTCGGTTCACTACGCTCATAGGCAAGAGGCCTTCCGTGTCGCTGCCGCGGCGGGAGGGCCGCTGGAACCAGAGGAAGGCGCTGGAGATGAGCCGAGCACCGTACCGCGTTCAGGCTGCATCTACTCTGCCCCCACGCTTCACCGGCCCCCGGGCACCATGGCCAAGAATTTCCCATGACGGCAGGGCAGCGCGATGAGCGAGATCCTTCAGCTGCGCCCCGGGGACTGGCGCACCATCCCGAACCTGGTGACGCTGCTGCGCCTACTGCTGATTCTTCCATCTGCGGGTTCATCATCAGTGACGAGCAACCGGTCCTCACCCTGGTGCTGGCGGCCATTTTTGGCACCACCGACTGGGTCGACGGCTTCTTGGCGCGGCACCTGAACCAGACCAGCAGCTTCGGCCAGATCCTGGACCCCATCGCGGACCGTATCGGGGTGGCCTTGATCCTGGTGGCCCTGACCATTGCCGGTCTGCTGCCTGGTGGATTGCGGTCCTGACATTGCTGATGGACCTTGCCGTGACGGTCAGCCTGTTTTTCGCCAAGGATCCCGGCAGCCTTTCGGTGAGCATCATCGGCAAGGTGCGCACCGCGGTGCTGATGGTGGGGCTGGTCCTGG
>NZ_BAXF01000698.1:0-913 GCF_001310435.1 Arthrobacter sp. JCM 19049
CCAGCAGGGCGCAACAGCGTGCTGGTGTGCGCGTTCGAGGGCTGGAACGACGCCGGCAGCGCCGCCAGCGACGCGGTGCGCCTGATCCTGAACACGGCCGAACCCGAATACCTGGGCACCGTGGGCGAGGACGAGTACTACGACTACCAGTTCACCCGCCCGCAGGTCAGCCGCGAGGACGGGTGCGCAGCTCCAGTGGCCGCAAACCGATGTGTACCGCATCGAACTGCCCCAGGCCCCGGCGGACCTGCTGGTGGCGCTCGGGGTGGAACCGACCTACCGCTGGCAGGCGTTCTGCCGGGAACTGCATCAGCTCACCTCCCCGCACCGGGTGGCGGCCTGCCTGAGCGTCGGCTCGCTGCTGGCCGATGTGCGCACACCCGTCCGGTGCCGGTGCTGGTGAACTCCGATGACCCGCTGTTGCAGGAGCACCTGTCGATCGGGGCGTCGAAGTATGAGGGGCCCACCGGCATCCCGGCGGTGCTGGGAATGATCTTTGAACGGCTGGGCACCCCGAGCCTGTCGGTGTGGGCGCAGCAGCCGCACTACGTGGCCCAGGCGCCCAGCCCGAAGGTGCAGCTGGCCCTGGTGGAGGTGCTCGAGGAGCTGCTGGCCACCCACTTCCCCGCCGACCAGCTGCGCGATGACGCACTGGCCTGGCAGCGTGGGGTCGATGAGCTGGCCTCCGCGGATCCGGAGTCGCCACCTATGTGCAGCAACTGGAACGGGCGACCGATGCCAGCGAGCTTCCGGAAGCCAGCGGGGAATCGATCGCCCGTGAGTTTGAGCGCTACCTCAAGCGGCGGGACCGCGGCTACGGCGGCAGCGGCCCCGACTTTGAGATCTAGCGGCAGCCCAAGCCGCGGCCCTAGAGCTTGAGCCCCAAGAGGCATCCAGTCCGCGGCGGATCACC
>NZ_BAXF01000699.1:0-915 GCF_001310435.1 Arthrobacter sp. JCM 19049
GGGTGTGGCCAGAACCCCGCCCGCCAGTCCGCCATCCGGGCGGGCATCGGCTGGGACACCCCGACGGTGACCATCAACAAGGTGTGCCTCTCCGGGCTGGCCGCGGTCACGGACGCGGCGCGCATGATCCGCCTGGGCGAGGCCCAGGTGGTCATCGCCGGCGGGCAGGAATCAATGTCCAACACCCCGCACCTGCTGCCCAAGTCCCGTTTCGGGTGGACCTACGGGGACATCACCGCGGTGGACTCGGTCGCCCATGACGCTTGACCGACGCCTTTGACGGCAAGTCCATGGGACTGAGCACCGAGGAGAAGAACACCGAGCTGGGGATCGAACGCGGACCGCAAGACGAGGTGGCGGCCTCCAGCCACCAGCGGGCGGCGGCCGCGCAGGGCAACGGGGTCTTTGACGAGGAGATCGTCGCGATCTCCGTGCCCAGCGCAAGGGCGAGCCGGTGATCGTGGACAGCGACGAGGGCGTGCGCCCCGAGACCACCGCCGAGACCCTCTCCGGGCTGCGTCCGGCCTTTGACCGCGATGGGACAATCACCGCCGGCAACTCCTCCCCGCTCTCCGACGGGCCGCGGCCCTGGTGGTCACCTCGCGCGACTACGCCGAGCAGCACGGCTGAAAATCCTGGCGGTCATAGGCGCCCCCGGCCAGGTGGCCGGACCGGACACCTCGTTGCATTCCCAGCCCTCTCACGCCATCCAGGACGCCCTGGCCAAGGACTCCCTGCAGGTCAAGGACCTGGACTTCATTGAAATCAATGAGGCGTTCGGCGCCGTGGCCTGCCAGTCCCTGGCCGACCTGGACTACCCGCTGGAGAAGACGAACATCCACGGCGGAGCCATCGCCCTGGGCCATCCCATTGGCGCCTCCGGGGCCCGCCTGGCGTTGACCGCGGCACTGGAGC
>NZ_BAXF01000700.1:0-907 GCF_001310435.1 Arthrobacter sp. JCM 19049
GCCAGGGTACCGATGATCCGCGCTCCGGAGGCGCCAATCGGATGGCCCAGCGCAATCGCCCCGCCATGGCGGTTCACGATCTGCTCGCTCAGTCCCAGCTGCTCGGTGGAGCGTACACCCACTGCGGCGAAGGCCTCGTTGATTTCCACGGCCTGCAGATCTGCGGTCGTGTAGTCGGTGCGCTGCAGCGCGGCCTGGATGGCGTTGGACGGCTGCTCGTGCAGGGTGCGGTCCGGGCCCGCCACGAAGGCGTGGGAGAGGATCTCGGCGATCGGCTTCAAGCCGAGCTCGGTGACGGCCCGGTCGCTGACCAGCACCAGGCCGCCGCGCCGTCGGTGATCTGCGAGGAGTTCCCGGCGGTGATCGTTCCTTCCTTGGCGAAGGCGGGGCGCAGCTTGCCCAGGGACTGTGCCGTCGTGTCCGGGCGCACCCCGTCATCGGCGGCGTGTTCGGTTTGCCCCTTGCGGGTGGTGATGGTCAACGGCGCAATTTCCCCGGCCAGGAATTGGGCGGCGGCCGCGGCCCGCTGGTGGGAGGCGGCGGCCAGGGTGTCCTGCGCTTCACGGGTCATCCCGAGCTTCTGATTGTGCTCCTCGGTGGAGGCGCCCATGGAACGACGTTCAAACGCGTCGGTCAGCCCGTCGAACTCCAGGGTGTCGACCATTTCGATGGCCCCGTACTTAGTGCCGGCCCGCGCGCGTTGTGCGTGGGGTGCCAATGACATTGATTCCTGCCCAATGGCCAGGACGATGTCGGCCTCCCCGGCGTTGATCATCCGGGTGGCCGCCACGACGGCTCGGTGCCCGAAAGACATACCGCGTTCAGCGTGATGGCCGGGACGTCCAGGCCAATCCCCGCCCCGACCGCGCTCTGCCGGGCCGGGTTCTGCCGGCCGCGGCCTGCAGCA
>NZ_BAXF01000701.1:0-909 GCF_001310435.1 Arthrobacter sp. JCM 19049
TCTGGACTCAACTCGAAGCCAGGGGTGTCGGCGTACTTCAGGGCCTTCCTCACCGCTTTGCGCCCGGCCTTCGCCCCGGCCTGCTCGGCGCGCTCAAGCACCTGCAGGACGAACAGATCCGCGCCACTCGGAGCCCCCTCGCCTCGTCCGGGGCGCGGGTACTTCTGCCTCTGGTGCTTCGACATCTGCCGGCTCCTTTCGAATCATGCGCGGGTATCGGGTGGCGGTGCCGCACTGGCCCGGCCCACCGCGCTTGGGCCGGCACCTCGAGTCTGCGCGCTGCCGAGCGGGGATACAAGATGGGGCGGCTCACCTCCACCACCGACGTGACTCTCCATAGCGCCGCCCTACCTCGCACTATTTCACGGCTACCGTGATCATCAAGGCTGAAGAATGGATATTTTGCTTGAGCGTTCCATTAGCTGTGTCACGTGTTGACTTCGGTGATGAAAGAAGGGCTGAACTGGCATGGAGATGTTGATGATTCGTTGGAGATCAGTGCCGCTCGGCTCAAACACTGCGGTGTAAAGTTCTAGGTTCCCTGTGAACGGATTGTTCGAAAGGACTTGATAGTGGCCAAGCTGCCTCGTGCTCGCGTCACTGCGACTTCCCGTAAGGAGATTCTTTAGCGCGCGTCGAGCGCGCTGATGTGTAGGCCGTGAGTCAGCAGTTGCCAGGGCCACGCACCAGCGCCATAGTGAACGGCAAAGCAGAGCCGGGAAAACCCCACCACCGTGCTGCTCGGTACGATCTACGCCCGCTACGGCGGGGCCGGGGTATTGGCCTTGGATAACAACCAAACCCCGGGCCCCCTGGACTGGCGCACCGAACATGACCCGCACAGATTGTCGGAGCCGCTGCCTGAATCCGAAATGCTCTTGGATACCCGAGCCTAAACGGCAGACCTAG
>NZ_BAXF01000702.1:0-905 GCF_001310435.1 Arthrobacter sp. JCM 19049
CGCGATCCTGGTGATTGACGAGGAGGCGGCCAACGACCTGAAGCACCGCGAATACTATGAGGACTCAGCCAAGCGCTGGTGATCTAGCCTTCGGCCGGTTCCACGCCCGATGCAAGACGGCGTCCCTTCCCGCGGGCCTTGCCTGCGCGAAGGGACGCCGTTTGCCGTGGTGCTGCGCCGCGGCTCCTAGTCCTGGGCCGGCTGGGGTTCGCCCAGCTTCTGCGCGTCAATGTACCCGGCGTACTGCCAGCCCGGGGTGCTGGAGGGGCGGTGCACCGCCACACCGGCTTCCTCGGCGATCAACGCGCCGGCGGCCCAGTCATATTCCTGGGTGCCGTACTCGGCGTAGGCGTCGAGCGCGCCCTCGGCCACCAGGCACAAATCCAGCGCGGCCGACCCCAGGCGCCGCACGTTGACGTAGTCTCCAGCAGGTCGGTGAGCACCCGGGCCTGGAACTGGCGGCGGGTGGCGTCATACCCGAACCCGGTGGCCAGCACCTTGGCGGTGGTTTGCTGCGGGCCGGAAAGCCGGGTGGTGGTGCGGGTGGCCAGGTCCTGCTTCCAGGCCCCCAGTCCACGCCCGGCGTAGTACTCCGCGCCCAGGGCCGGGGCCTGGATGGCGCCGGCCAGCCAGGTCACCTTCCCTTCCTCGCTGGTGTGGCACACCGCCACGGAGGAGGCGTAGTAGTGGATGCCGCGCACGAAGTTCGCGGTCCCATCCAGTGGTCGATGCTCCAGCGGTAGCCGCTGGGCTTGGCCGGGGTGTGCGAGCCGAATTCCTCCCCGGTCAGCGCGTCGTTCGGCCGGGTGGTGATGATCGCGGCGCGGATCGCCTCCTCGGCGGACCGGTCAAAGTCGGTGACCCAATCACCGGCCGCGGATTTCTCATCCACCCCCAGCACGCGG
>NZ_BAXF01000703.1:0-904 GCF_001310435.1 Arthrobacter sp. JCM 19049
CGCAGCTGGCCGGGGACGCGATCACCACCAAGCCACCGAGGCCAGCGGCTACCCGATCGGCGGGCTGAAGGTCTCCAGCCAGCGCGCCTGGTTCGCTGCCCGGCCCTCGGGCACCGAGGACATCTACAAGATCTACGCCGAATCCACGGTGGGCCAGGAGCACCTGCAGCAGGTGCTCGCCGAGGCCCGCCAGATCGTGGACGCCGCGCTGGCCGGCCAGGTGTAGCCCGCCGCCACGGCGCCGGGGCTAGATGAGCTTGTCGATGAACTTGCGCTTGGCCCAGGAGTAGGGCGGGTAGACGGCGTTCAGGGTGTCGATCACCGTGGTCTTGTTCAGCTCCGGACGCATCTGCGAGAGCCGCTCAAAGCCGTGCTTGCCGTGGTAGGAACCATGCCGCTGTCCCCCACGCCGCCAAAGGGCAGGGTCGGGACGATCAGGTGGGTCATCGGCGCGTTGTGCACGATCGCCCCGGCCCGCACCCGGTCGGAGAAGATCGACTGCAGCCGCGGGTTCTCGCTCATCAGGTAGGCGGCCAGCGGGGCGGGGCGTTCGGCGATGAACTGCAGGGCCGCGTCGAAGGACTCCACCTCGATCACCGGCAGGATCGGACCGAAGATCTCCTCGGTCATCAGCGGGCTGTCCAGCTCCACGTCGCGCATCACCGTGGGGGCCAGGCGCAGGGTCTGGGCGTCGCTCTGCCCGCCGATGACCACCCGCCCGTGCTCCAGCAGCCCGGTGAGCCGCTCAAAGTGCTGGCGTGAGACGATCCGCCGTAGTCCTGGTGGCTGATCGGGTCCCGGCCGTAGAAGCTGCTAATCGCCTTGGCCAGGCGGTCAACCAGCGCGTCCGCGTCCCCGATGGACAGGATGTAGTCCGGGGCCACGCAGGTCTGCCCGCTGTTCA
>NZ_BAXF01000704.1:0-902 GCF_001310435.1 Arthrobacter sp. JCM 19049
AACCAAAGCGGGGACTGGCCGGAACTGGACATCGACTTCGTGCTGCACGGACGCTACGTGGACGGGCACCTGCAGGGCGGGCCGGCCACCGAATGGGGCGCCGGGGCGAAGCTCGGGGACCGGATGCTCCTGCTGGGGCCGAACAAGGCGCTGAACGACGCCAGCTACGGCGGCATCGAATTCCGGCCCGGCAACGCCACCCGCGTGCTGCTGGTGGGCGATGAGACCGCCGCGCCGGCGATCTGCTCGATCCTGGAGGCGCTGCCCTCTACGGTGACCGGCGATGCGTTCATCGAGGTCCCGGAGGCCGGGGACATCCTGGGCACCACGACCGCCTCCGGGGTGTCGGTGCAGTGGCTGACCCGCGGCACCCAGCCGCACGGCAAGCTGTTGGAGTCCGCCGTGCGGGAGGCTGTGGCGATCCCCGCGGCGGGGGTGGTGCACACCAACGCCGACCCGGAGGACGTGGACATCGATTCGACGATCCTGTGGGAAACCGGCGGCGGCTCGGCCGGGCCGTTCTACGCGTGGATCGCCGGGGAGGCCTCCGCGGTCAAGACGCTGCGCCGCTACCTGGTCAAGGACGTGGGCATCGACCGCAAGCAGGTGGCCTTCATGGGCTACTGGCGCGAGGGGAAGACCGAAAACTAGGCTGCCACCCTCCCTTTTTCGACGCCAGACGGAGTTGCTGACGGGGCAGGAGTGCGGATGTTCCGCGCTCCTGCCCCGCGGTCGTTAACCCGAACCAGGCGCGGATGCGGTGCGGTGCGGTGAGGTGCGGTGCGCTGCGCCAAGGGGCGTGCCTAGCAGTCGTCGTCGATCAGCGCGGTGAGGATCCGGGCCAGCTGGGCCTGATCCGCCGGGTCCAGCCGGGCGAAGAAGTCGTTCATCTGCACGCGGCG
>NZ_BAXF01000705.1:0-903 GCF_001310435.1 Arthrobacter sp. JCM 19049
CGGGCCCACCAGCCTGGGCGGGGTGGCCAACGCCCAGGCCCTGGCGGCGATCTACGCCGCCTCCTTTGGGCCGGTGCCGGAGCTGGGTATCGAGCGCGGGCTGCTGGATCCGGACACCTGGGCGCAGGTCTCCCGCGAACGGGTCTTCGGCCCGGACCGGATCAGCGGGCAGCCGCAGTCCTTCGGGCTGGGGTTCACCAAGGGCACCCCCGGCCAGGAGTACGGCTCGATCTTCGCCTACGGGCACAACGGGGCGAATTCGTCGATCGCGTTCGCCGACCCGGCGCACAAGCTCGCGGTCGCTATCTGCCGGCCGGGCCGGAAGGCGAGACCCAGAACCCGACCGGGGTCCAGCTCAGCCGAACGATCCGCCAGATTCTGCAAGCGAAGGAGAAGTAATGAAGTTCGTGGCACTGGGTGACTCGTTCACCGAAGGGGTGGGCGACGTGGACCAGCTGCGCCCAAACCAGGTGCGCGGGTGGGCGGACCGGGTCGCCGAGGTGCTGTGCACCCAGGGGACTGGCAGTACGCGAACCTGGCCATCCGCGGCAAGAAGATCCGCCAGGTCATCAACCAGCAGCTGGAGGCCGGCCTGGCCCTGGAGCCGGACTTGGTGACCATCTACGCCGGCGGCAACGACATCCTGCGCCCGAAGGTCGACATCAACTCGCTGATGCGCGGGTATGAGGGCATGGTGCAGCGCTTCACCGACTCCGGGGCGAAGGTGGTGCTGTTCACCGGGTTCGACACGGCCGACTCGCCCCTGTTTTCCCGCACCCGCCCGCGCACCGCGCTGTACAACGAGCTGGTGCGCACCATCGCCGAACGCCACGGGGCGATGATCGCCGACTACTGGCGCTGGCGCGAATTCAGCGACCCGCGCCTGTGGGCGGTGGACCGGCT
>NZ_BAXF01000706.1:0-902 GCF_001310435.1 Arthrobacter sp. JCM 19049
CCGTGCTGGCCCCGGTCATTGCGGGCGGCAAGCCCGCCGTCCAGGATCTGGTGCGCCGTTCGCTCACCGACCAGGTGAGCCTGCGCGAGCTGCTGCGCCTGGAGGTCTCCCACACGGACCTGTCCGACGCGCAGCTTGATGAGCTGCTGGACCCGGCCGGCTACCTGGGCAGCGCCGCACGCTTCACCGACACCGTTCTTGCCGATTACGCCTGTGGAAGGAATCATGCTGTCCCACAACTAACCCCCTCGCTGCTCCACCTCGACGCCTCGCTGCCGACGCTGATCCTGGGCCCGTCGTTGGGTACCGGCGCACTGCACCTGTGGGGCCCGGCCGTCCCCCACCTGAAGGACGGCTTCCAGCTCATCGCCTGGGACCTGCCCGGCCACGGTGCGAGCCAGCCGGCCACGCAGCCGTTCACCATGACCGAGCTGGCCCAGGCGGTCATGGACATGATCCAGGCGCTGCGCGTGGATGGGGTCATCGACCAGGGGGCCGTGCCCTACTATGCCGGGGTGTCCGTGGGCGGGGCCATCGCCCTGCAGCTGGCCCACGACCATCCCGGCGCGTTCCAGGCGCTCTCGGTGGTGTGCTCGGCGGCGAAGATCGGGACGGAGCAGGCCTGGAACGAACGGGCCGACCTGGTCGCCGCCGCCGGAACCCCGACCATGGTGGTCGGCTCCGCCCAGCGCTGGTTTGCCCGGGGTTCATCGAGAAGGACCCGGTCACCTCCACCAACCTGCTGCACAACCTGCAGGACGCCGACCGCTTCTCCTACGCCCACGTCTGCCGGGCGCTGGCCGGGTTCGACCTGCGCGAAGAGCTGGCCGGGCTCACCGACCCGCTGCTGGCCCTGAACGGCGCCCATGACCAGTCTGTCCGCCCTCCGATGCCCAGTTCAT
>NZ_BAXF01000707.1:0-903 GCF_001310435.1 Arthrobacter sp. JCM 19049
GCCGCCGCGGCGCTGACCAGCGGCCCCGGCCAGGACCCGGCCACCCAGGGCGGGATGGTGATCCCGGCCGGGGAAGGGGTGATCAGCAACGAGGCGGAAATCTTCGGCCTCAAGGACCGGCTCGATGAGCTGGCCCAGGTGCGGGTGTGGCGGGAGAAGCGCTCCAAGGGGGAGGGCACCGGGGTGTTCGAACTGGTGCCGTACTTCTTCACCCGCGGCACCAAGGCCAAGCCGCCGGCCCCCACCAAGATGACGCTGAAGCTGTTCGACGAGCTGGAAAAGGCGAAGGACCAGCCGCTGTGGCGGGTGCTGGTGGCCTGTCCATCCGGCATGTGGGGCCCAACGCCTCCCGGGCCTGGCTACCCGCTACGGGTCGATGGACGAGCTGCTGAAGGTGGTCGACGCCCCCGGCGCCCGCGAGGAGCTGGCGCAGATCGACTCGGTCGGGGCGATCATCGCCGAGGCGGTCGTGGACTGGTTCGCCGAGCCGTGGCACAGGAACATCGTCACCGCCTGGCAGCAGGCCGGGGTGAAGATGCGCGACGAGCTCGATCAGAGCATCGTCAAGCACCTGCAGGGCCTGGCCATCGTGGTCACCGGCACGCTGGAGGAATTCAGCCGCGACACCGCCAAGGAGGCGATCATCGTGCGCGGGGGCAAGGCCACCGGCAGCGTGTCGAAGAAAACCGATTTCCTGGTGGCCGGGCAGGCCGCCGGGTCGAAACTGGACAAGGCCCAGTCCCTGGGCGTCCCGGTGCTGGATGAGGCCGGGTTCAAGGTGCTGCTGGAGCAGGGCCCGGACGCGGCACGAGAAGTCGCCCAGCAGGGCGCGGAAGGTGGGGCATGAACCCGAAGAACCCCGTGGAACACGACCCGCTGGTGCTGCTGGCCCGTCAGGCCGCC
>NZ_BAXF01000708.1:0-899 GCF_001310435.1 Arthrobacter sp. JCM 19049
CTCGGCCATCTCGCGCAGCAGCTCGGACAGCGCCGCGATCGGGGTGCGCCGCGAATCGCTGGGCAGCAGGATCATCAGCAGGATCGCCAGGCTGACCCCCACCACCGCATCCAGGGAGCGGGCAAAGGCCCATCCACCGAGATCGGCAGCAGCACCACCAGCGCGGACTGCATGCCCAGCTGGGTGGAGAAGATCGGCCCGGAGTTCAGGTAGCGGGCCACCAGCAGGCTCAGCGACATCACCGCGGCGGCCTGCCACAGCCCCTGGCCCCACCAGTGCATCAGAAAGTCGCCCATCGCCACCCCCAGGGTGCATCCCACCGCCACCTCCAGCACCTTGCGCATGGTGGTGGCGGTGCCGAAGCCGGAGGCCACCAGCGCGCTGGTGGCGGCGAAGATCGGCTGGGTGTGCCCCAGCAGGGAATCGGCGATCCAGTATGCGCCGATCGCCGCAATCGTCATCCGGATAATGCGCGGCAGGGAGTTCCAGGCACGGGTGAGCCCCACCCGGTTGCGCTGGCGCACGAAGAGCCGGGCGCGCCTGAGGTTCGGTGCACTGGCCATGACAACCAGTCTTTCACGCCTGCCGCACCGATGGGGGCATCATGACGCACTGTCGATGGTGAGGCTCGGGACGCCGGGATGTGAGGCGGTTCATAGCGGCGCGCGGCGGTGTTAACCTTCCGTTCACCTTCGCCGGGGGTGCTGGTTACCTGCACTGCCTACGCTCAAGGCAGACCTAAAGCCTGTATGGCGGTCACACCACACCGCAATTCCTGAATATGGGGGAAACACTCGTGAACTTCAAACGCCTCTCCAGTGCGGCCGCTGTGCTGTCCGTGGCCGCCCTGGCCCTGACCGCCTGCGGTTCAGACAACCCGACCGGCGCCGCGCAGAGCA
>NZ_BAXF01000709.1:0-900 GCF_001310435.1 Arthrobacter sp. JCM 19049
CCCGGCCGGTGGTGGCCGGGCCGATCACCGGGCGGGTCATCGCCCCACACGTCTTCGCGGAGGTGACCTCGGAAATGGAGCTGTTCCGCGAGGAGATCTTCGGGCCGGTGGTCGGCATTACCCGGGCGGCGGATGAGGCCGAGGCGCTGCGCCTGGCCAACGACACCGAGTTCGGGCTCTCCTCGGCCGTGTTCACCAGCGACATCGAGCGCGGGGTGCGTTTTGCCCGCGGCATCAAGGCCGGGATGACGCACATCAACGACATCACCGCCAACGATGAACCGCACGTGATGTTCGGCGGGGAGAAGAACTCCGGGCTGGGGCGCTTCAACGGCGAGTGGGCGATCGAGGAGTTCACCACCGACCACTGGATTGGCGTGCAGGGCACCGCCAAGAAGTACCCGTTCTAGCGTTCCAATAAACACCAGCACTCCGGGGCGCACCTTCAGCTAAGGTGCCGCCGTCAGTGCGTTGTTGCCTAGTTCCACGCCCGCGCCTCGAACACCATGATCGGCTCGTGTCCCCGGAAGGCGTGCGCCGCCAGGTGCCCCATACCGCGCTGACCTTGAACCCCGCCGCGTGCAGCTGCCGTGCCAGGGTGGACCGGTCGCGGAAGGTCAGCAGCGTTTCCTGCCCGATCCTCTCCGGTGGCCAGAAAGTGGTTGTCGAATCGCAGCAGGACCCGCCCATGGCCTTGTTCGGTGACAGTGCACCGTTCCGCCAGCGGTCCGTGCGGGGTGTGCCTGATTTCGGGTTCCTCCTGTCCCCAGGTTTCCCAGACCCGCGCCGCGGGGTTCCGGGATTCGAAGGCCCGCACCGCCCCGGCAGCCGCCCGGACGCGCAGGTCCGACAGGGTCCGCTGCCACTGTGGATCGGCAATGTGCTGGGCAACGTTGCCCG
>NZ_BAXF01000710.1:0-898 GCF_001310435.1 Arthrobacter sp. JCM 19049
CGTTCGGGTCCGCGGGCAGCTGGCCCGCCGAATCGTGGCCGGTGCGCTGGTCCACGCTCTGCTGCCGGTCGTAGGAGCGGTTGTAGTAGCGGTAGAGCTCCTGCTCATCGGCCCGGCTCAGGTGCCCGTCCTCGTCGTCGATGCGCGGGGCATCCTTGACGATCTGCTTGTCGAACGGCACGGTGACGGTGTCCCCGTGCACGCTGGCTTCATCCAGCGGAACGAAGCTTTCGGACATTCCAAACAATCCGGTGCGCACGGTGACCCACTGCGGTTCGCCGGTCTGGTCATCAAGGAAGACCTGTCCGAACTTGCCGATCTTCTCGCCGTCGCTGCCGACCACGGTGCCGCCGGTGTTCAGCAGTTCATCAATCTGGTTCTTGTTGATCATGGTTTCTTTCCTTTGCGTCGGTGTTCAGTGTTGTGAAACCGTCCGGAAACCAAGTGTGGTGTCCGAAGGGTGCTGCGCCCCTGGTGGGCGTGACGTCCTACGAGCCGTTCGGGTCAGTGCCGGCGGGTGTGTGCCGGTCTGCCGAAACTTGGAAGCTCAATGCTGAAGGCATTCGTGATGCTGTTTGCAGATTGGGTTTCCTCTCTGTTGGTGTCCCCCGGTACCTTGAATATCCCATCTGCTCCCGCCGCCGTGTCCAGTGCTAGTGCCTGCATGGACGCAGCCTTGGGGCTGACTGGGAAACCTGAAATGTTCTGCCATTGGCGCTGTAGAGGTGCCATATTAAGCGCCCCCGTCCCCCGGCATGGGTGCGGCCCCGTCCTTTTCGCCCACCTCGTTGAAGCGCCCGGCGGCCCGGCGGCCAAGCACCGTAATCGCATCGAGCACCTTCTGGGCGGGGCCCGGCAGTCGGTCGCGGGCCTCGTGCCCGGTCACGGTGCCCTGTTC
>NZ_BAXF01000711.1:0-897 GCF_001310435.1 Arthrobacter sp. JCM 19049
GCAACGGCTCGGCAATGATCGATGCGATGCGCTGGCGCGGGTCCAACGCCGAGTCCGGGTTCTGGTAGACCAGCTGGGCCTGGCGCCACAGCTGGTGCCGGCGCCGGCCGTGGGCCGCACCCACCCGCTGCCCGTTGACCCGGATCTGCCCGGACTGCGGTTCCAGCAGGCCCATGATCAGCTTGGCGGTCGTGGACTTGCCCGAACCCGATTCCCCGACCAGGGAGAACGTGGTGCCGCGCGGGACCTGGAAGCTGACCTGGTGCACCGCACGGTGGGCGGTGGCGCCGCGGCCGAAGGTCCTGGACACCTCCTGCACGTCGATCGCGATGTCGGCGTGCGCGACCGGTTGGGGCCGTTGCCGGCTGCCGGTGGCCTGGGCCAGCAGCGCCCGGGTGTAGGGTTCGGTGCTTTCGGTGATCAGCGAGCGCACGCTGCGGTCCTCCAGGATCCGCCCCGAATTCATCACCAGCACCCGGTCGGCGATGTCCGTGGCGACCGCCAGGTCGTGGGTCACGAACAGGACCGTGGTGCCTTTTGCCGGGCCAGGGAGACGAAGACCTCCAGCACGGTGCGCTGCACCGTGACGTCCAGGGCGCTGGTCGGCTCATCGGCGATCAGCAGCTGCGGGTCCAGCGCGAAGGCGATCGCGATCAGCACCCGCTGCTTCAGTCCGCCGGACAGCTCGTGCGGGTACTGGCCCAGCCGGTATTCCGGGCGGTCAACGCCCACGCTTGCCAGCAGTTCGACGGCCCGGGACCGCCATTGGGCCTTGGGCACCGAACGCTGCGGGTGCAGCCGGAACACCTCGATCAGCTGGGAGCCGATGGTCTTCACCGGGTCCAGGCTGGAGCCCGGATCCTGGGGCACCAGCCCGATGCCGGCCCCGCGGATGGC
>NZ_BAXF01000712.1:0-897 GCF_001310435.1 Arthrobacter sp. JCM 19049
CACCTGGATGCCGCCGACGGTGACCTGGGCGCCGGGGCTGGATCGGGTCGACCCGCGAGCGGGCGACGGCCGGCAGCAGCTCGTGCAGGGTTTGGACCACCGTCTGCGGGGCGTACACCTGCAGGGTGGGGTTCGCGGTGACTGCCTCGGCGACGACCTCGGGCAGCACATGTCGGGGTGCTCGTGGGTGATCAGCACGGCCTGCTGCTGCTCGAACGCCCCCTCCAGGTCCGAAAAGCCGCCCGGATCGACCAGGATCGACCCGTCGATGGTGGATACCTCAACACATGAATGACCACGGGATACGATGCGCATACCCCCACACTAGGCGTCCAGCCACACCCGAGGCCAGTCATCGGGCGCATTGCCGGGCGAAGTTGGCTAAAATTGTGGGTGTACCGGCGCCGCCGTTTCGCGCGCCCGTGGCAACTAATAGGAGTGGTGTCCGCATATGACGCAGCCGTCAACCACGCGTGCCGGGGAAACCCGGGTTACCAAGCAGCGTGTGGCGTTGAACGAGGCGTTAGTCCAGGTCAACGATTTCGCCACCGCCCAGCAGCTGCACCGCTGGCTGCAGGAGCAGAACCACAAGGTCTCGCTGGCCACCGTGTACCGGCTGCTGCAGTCGATGGCGGACGACGGGCTGGTCGATGTGCTGCATTCGGGCGACGGTGAGGCCCGCTACCGCCAGTGCGTGACCGAGGTGCACCACCATCACCTGGTTTGCCGGGTGTGCGCCAAGACCGTTGAGGTGCTGGCTCCGTCGGTGGAGCGCTGGGCGGCCCGGGTGGCCGAGGAGCACGGCTTCAGCGAGCCGGAGCACACCGTGGAGATCTATGGGCTGTGCGCCGAATGCCGACGGCAGAACCGCGCGACCAGCCCCGCATCGACGCCAAG
>NZ_BAXF01000713.1:0-894 GCF_001310435.1 Arthrobacter sp. JCM 19049
GGCGTTGCCTCGGGCCAGCCAACCCTGCGCGTCACGCATGGCCCGGGAAATCTCATCGCCCGGCTGCCAGGGGCGGGTCAGGCCCAGCGGCACCGAGTAGTGTTCGGCAGTGTTGTGCACGGTGGGGGTTTGGCCGCGTTCGGCGATATCGATCATGGCCCAGGCGCAGGCTTCGGCGTCGGCGAGCGCCTCGTGGTGGTTTTCGATCGGGTGCCCGGCTTCCTCGGCCACGAACGGCAGCGAGTAGCTGGGAAGGTCGTAGGCCTTGCGGGAGAGCTTAACGGTGCACAGGTGCTGGATCTGCGGGACCGACAGTTCGCTGGCCTCGGCCGCGGCCCGGATTACCCCGGAGTCGAACGCCGAGTTGTGCGCGACCAGCACGTCTTCCCCGACGAACTGCAGCAGGTCGGTCAGCTTCTCGCCAATGCGCGGGGCGGTGGCCACCATGTCCTCGGTGATGTGGTGGATCGAGACGTTGCGCGGGTCGAAGTGGTCGAAACCGGCCGGCGGCTTGAGCAGCCACTGCTCGGTTTCCACGATGCGCCCGCCACGCACCTTGATCAGCCCGACCGAACAGGCCGACCCGATGAATCCATTTGCCGTCTCAAAATCAACTGCGGTGAAGTCCAAAGCCACATATTCACTGTACTCCGCTTTCCCGACCGAACGGTTCAGGCCGGACACCCACGGGCCCGCGGAAGCGGTCCAAGATCACCGTTACCAGGTACGTGCTCAGGGTAAATCCTCCGCGGTGACTTGCGGATTTATTGGGGCCGCGCGCTTGGGAGCATGACCCGTGCCCGCTCTGTGCCGCAGCCGGCGCCCCGGCACCATCTCACAGTCTGCACGCCGTCGGCAACCTCCGGGACATTCCTGGGTCCGGACGGTGCCGGG
>NZ_BAXF01000714.1:0-897 GCF_001310435.1 Arthrobacter sp. JCM 19049
CGAGACCGGCCAGGGGCTTGACGAGCTGCTGGCCGACACCCCGCAGCTGCTGGGCCAGGCGGTCAGCGATCGCTATGGCCAGCTGCCGTTCCTGATGAAGGTGCTCGCCGCCGACCAGCCGCTGTCCATTCAGGTGCACCCGTCCCTGGAGCAGGCCGCGGCGGGATTCGAGCGTGAAGAGCAGGCCGGGATCGGGCGGGATGCCGCCCACCGCAACTACAAGGACGCAAACCACAAACCTGAGATGCTCTACGCGCTGGGCGACTTCGTGGCGCTCAGCGGCTTCCGGGCCCCGGCCCAGATCATTGCCGACCTGCAGCGCCTGCAGCCATGGCTCTCCGAGCCGGCCGCAGCCATCAGCCGGGAGCTGGTCGACGTGCTGGACCGGGAGGAAGACGCGCTGGGCCAGGCGCTGGCCCGGGTCCTCGGCGGGGATCAGCGTATCGGGAAACTGGTCGATGAGATGGTCACCGCCATCACCGCTCACCCGCAGCTGCGCCAAAACCGGCAGCTGGATGAACTGGCCTGGGCGGCCGGCTACTACCCGGCGGATCCCGGGGTGCTGGTCACCCTGCTGATGAACGTGGTCGACCTCAAGGCCGGTGAGGTCATCTGCATGCAGGCCGGCTACCTGCACGCCTATTTGCGCGGGGTGGGCATCGAGGTGATGGCCAACTCGGACAATGTGCTGCGCGGCGGGCTGACCAGCAAGCACATCGACGTGCCCGAGCTGCTGGCCATCACCCACACCCAGCCGGGTCAGGCCACCGCGCTGTCCGGCGCGACCCTCGGACCGGGCAACACCCTGTACACCCCGGACTTCGACGAATTCCAGCTGCAGGTGCTGCAGCTGTCTGCCGAGGGCCGGGCTCAGCAGCTGGCCTGCCACGGGGCCGG
>NZ_BAXF01000715.1:0-893 GCF_001310435.1 Arthrobacter sp. JCM 19049
GCCGCTAACCGGTCTCAGCGCCCAACGCCTCCGCCATCGCCCATCGGGTAGCTGCTCGGTGGGGTGTCGGCGTCGAAGGCGGCCCGGTCCTGCGGCGGCACGCCGTCGACAGCTTGGGGATACAACAATCGCCACCGCCAAGGGCAAAGCCTTCGGGCGATGGCGATCATCTCCAAGAACGTGTTTCGCGGTGCGAGACTACTTCTTGTTGCGGCGCTGGTGGCGAGTCTTGCGAAGCAGCTTGCGGTGCTTCTTCTTCGACATACGCTTGCGGCGCTTCTTAACAACTGAGCCATAGTGGTTCCTCACAGACTAAATAAATGCATCGACCGCGTTACCATCAACCAACAAAGGCTTCACGCACGGCCGACCGGACGTTAAACGTTCCTTAATAGGTTACCCGCTCCATGGCCGGTTTCTGACCACGGTCATCCTATCTGCCGTCTACCTGCCGTACGATCCAGTTCCCCTGTGAGGATCGACACCTGCGGCCTGCAGGTAGGCTTCAACGGCGTTTTCCGGAACGCGATAGGAGCGGCCGAACTGCACGGCGGGTAAATCACCGGCGTGGATCAGACGATAAACGGTCATCTTTGAAACACGCATCATCTCGGCCACCTCGGCCACAGTCATGAATCGTGCTCCAGCAAAATTCTGTTTATCCGCCATAGGGGACTTTCTCCTGACGCTGATCTCTGTTTCGTCGCGCTGTCGGCATACATGAACTTCTTCGACTTGTGATCAACGTCGGTAACGTCACGTACACCTTCACCATAGTCTACTGGGTGGCCGACCGCTTTTCGAAGCATGAACACACGCGCACGCACCAGTAGTTCGCGATCCGCAAGGTGCCGGACACACCGCGGGCGCGGCCGTGGCTGTCGCCTGCGGCC
>NZ_BAXF01000716.1:0-889 GCF_001310435.1 Arthrobacter sp. JCM 19049
CAACGCCAGCGCGCCTCGCTGGCCCGGGCGCTGGCCTGGAGCCGAAGCTGCTGATCGCCGATGAACCCACCAGCGCGCTGGATGTCTCGGTGCAGGCCAAGGTGCTGGAGCTGTTCCTGGAGCTGCAGCAGCAGCTGGGCTTCGCGGCCCTGTTCATCTCCCACGACCTGGCGGTGGTGGACATGCTCGCCAGCTGGGTGGGGGTGCTGCTGCGCGGCGAACTGGTCGAGGAGGGGCTGGCTCAAGGGTGCTCAGCGCCCCGCAGCACCCGTACACGCAGCGGCTGATCGCCTCCCTGCCGGTGCCCGACCCGCGTGAACAGGCCAAGCGCCGGGCGCTGATCGAGCAGCTGAACCTGGCACAGTGAGCGCAACACGCGCCGCCACCAGCTCCCGGGCCGGTGGCGGCGCGTCACTTAATGCGGGTCGTGGCCTAATCCCACGTAAACTGGGCGCATGAGCGAGCCGAACACGAACCCCCTGCCCACGGACTTCGACCCGCACGCCAGCTCCCTGCACGGCGAGGTCGACCAGGCGGTGCTCGATGAGCTGTATTCCATCCGCGGCAGCATCGACAACTTCGACGCCCAGCTGGTCTACCTGCTGGCCGAACGCTTCAAGGCCACCCAGCGGGTGGGCCACCTCAAGGCCGTGCACCAGCTGCCGCCCAGCGACCCGAACCGGGAAAAGGCGCAGATTGAGCGGCTGCGCCACCTGGCCCGTGAGGCGCACCTGGACCCGGAGTTCGCCGAGAAGGTGCTGAACTTCATCATCTCCGAGGTGATCCGCCACCACCAGCACATCTCTAACGCGCACAACAACGAGTAAGCCCGCCCGGTGAGCACGATGAGTGAACGACAAGCCGTATCCGGCAATCAGCCCGCCGAACC
>NZ_BAXF01000717.1:0-886 GCF_001310435.1 Arthrobacter sp. JCM 19049
TCGCGCAACAGCGCCTCCAGCTGGGCGCGCACCGTGTTTTCATGCATGCCGGCAGCTTGGGCCAGCTGCGGGATGCTCAGTGCCTCGTTTGCCTCCTGGAGCAGGTGCAGGATGAGTTCGCGGGAGGGGGAATGCATTCGGCCGGCGCCGCTGCGCCGGATTTCCCGCGGACTGCGTGGCCGAGTCGTCAATGCTTTCCCCTCACCGTGCCGGTCTCCGTTGCCGAAACCGCTATTTTCCACTGAGTTAATTGTAATAAAATAGTGGCGGGCATGCCATGTGGCATCCCCGCCACCTGGCGGATCAGAGTGAAGGAGTCGGTGATGGCCGAGAACATTGAAATCTCAGCAACCCGGGAAGAGGCGCTGAGGCAGACGACGGCAGGCACCTGCGCCTGCGGTGGGCATGACGAGCAGCTGCCGGTCCTGGATGTGCAGACGATTCCGCATGCGGTGCGCCACGCGGCAATTTTTGGCACCCTGGGTTCACTGCGCAGCGGGTCGGGGCTGGTGCTCAGCGCAACACACAACCCGTTGCCGCTGCTCAGGCAGCTAGATGAGCGCCATCCGGGCGAATTCGAGGTCAGCTACCTGCAGCAGGGCCCGGAGGTTTTCAAGCTCAAGCTGGTGCGCAACTAGCGGTCCCGCCAGCGGCTACGTCAGCTGACCTTGGCCGGGTCCCAGGCCGTGGAGCGGGCCGAGTCGATGGTGGCCTGGCCCAGCACCCGGCTGTCCTGGTAGACGACCATGGTCTGGCCCGGGGCCACCCCGCGCATCGGCTCCACCAGCCGGGTCACCAGCTGGCACACCCCATCGGCCTGCTGCTCGACGTGGGCCACCGCCGCCACCGGATCCCCGTGGGCACGCACCTGGACCATGCAGTCGAA
>NZ_BAXF01000718.1:0-883 GCF_001310435.1 Arthrobacter sp. JCM 19049
CCGATGCGGTCCAGGTGGTGGCAGGCGATCGCGAAGAACTGGCGCAGCGCCTTGGGCAGGAAGCGGTCGGCCTCCCGGTCCTGGCTGACCAGCTGCACGATCTGGCCGAAGGCCGGGATGAAGTGCAGCTGGCGTTCGTCGAACACCTGGGTCAGGGAGCCGGGCAGGTTGCGCCGGTAGAACTGGCTGGCCTCACCCACCACCGCGTAGCTGGTGCTGGATAGGTACAGCCGCCACAGCCAGGGCCGGTCCTCGCAGGTGGCCAGCGCCGGGTCGAACCACTGGGTGTCGCCCAGCACGTCGTGGCGGTACATGCCGGTGAACACATACGGGTAGTCGATCATGCTGGCCGCATCCACCGGCAGGATGTCCTCCCGCGGTCCAGGACCACATTGTGCAGCGCCTGCGGGGCACGGTGGATGCTGCGGCTGGTGCCGCGCACCCGCACCTGGTCGCAGCGCACGAAGTCCACCTCGAGCCGTTCCAGCCCGTCGGCCAGGGAGGCCAGGTGGTCGCGGGAAAACCAGTCATCCGGGTCCAGGAACGTGACGTAGCTGCCGGTGGCCGCCGCCAACCCGGTGTTGCGGGCCGCGGACACCCCGCGGTTTTCCGGGTGGGTGATCAGCCGCAGGTCCTCGAAGCGGTCCCGGTAGTCCTGCACCAGGGTGGGCGTCAGGTCGCTGGAGTGGTCATCGACCACGACGACCTGCAGGCGGTGGCGGCCCAGGCGCTGGGCGGCCAGCGAGTCAGGGCGTCGTTGATGTAGGGCTCCTGGTTGTAGGCCGGGATGATGACGCTGATCAATCCCCGGAACCCGTGCGGTTCCGGTGGGGGTGTGCGTTGCGGTCACTGCGGATCTTTCATGCGGGGGCAGTGGCGGGTG
>NZ_BAXF01000719.1:0-880 GCF_001310435.1 Arthrobacter sp. JCM 19049
CCTGCCTGACACAGGTCACCCCCGAAGAGGTGTTCGCCGCGGTGCAGCGGCTGGGTTCCGGCGTCGCGTCCTTCACCACGCGCCGCCAGCTGCGCCGCAGCAACGAGGTCGTTGAGAACGAAAGGAAGAGATCGTGAAAATCCTGATCTGGCATGTGCACGGCGGATGGATGGACTCCTTCGTGCATGGACCGCATGAATACCTGGTCCCGGTCAACGCGCAGCGTGACGCCTGGGGGCTGGGCACCGGGGGCCGGGACTGGCCGGCCTCGGTAAGGGAAGTCAGCCAGGAGCAGCTGGCCGAGGAACACATTGACGTGGTGGTGCTGCAGCGGCCCGAGGAGCTGGCCGAGGTGCACCGGCTCACCGGACGGGTGCCGGGCAGCGAGCTGCCGGCGGTCTTCCTGGAGCACAACACCCCCAAGAGCGGGAACGTGCCGAACTCGGTGCACCCGCTGGCCGAGCGCAGCGACATCCCGATCGTGCACGTCACCCACTTCAACCGGCTGTTCTGGGACTGCGGGCGGGCCCGCACCCTGGTCATTGAGCACGGCATCGTGGACCCGGGCTACCAGTACACCGGCACGAACCCGACCCTGGGGGTGGCGATCAACGAACCGGTGCGCCGCTGGCGGGTCACCGGCACCGACCTGCTGCCCGGCTTCGCGCAGATCGCCCGCTGGAGGTGTACGGGATCGGCACCAAGAAGCTGCCCGAGGCCCTGCGGCTGCCCGAGGGGCAGCTGATCATCCGCGGGGACGTGAACCCGGCCCAGCTGCACGGGATGCTCGGCCAGGCCCGCGCCTACCTGCACCCCTTCCGCTGGACCTCGCTGGGCCTGGCGCTGCTGGAGGCGATGCACCTGGCATGCCGTGCTGGCG
>NZ_BAXF01000720.1:0-883 GCF_001310435.1 Arthrobacter sp. JCM 19049
CTAGACTGCAGCCCATGGACAGCGAAGTCACCGCGCGCAAGCAGCGCTTGCGCCGCTACCTGGATCATGCCCGGCATGCGGCGCTGTGGAAGGCCGAGAATCTGGACGAAGCCCAGCTGCGTCGGCCCATGGTGCCCAGCGGCACCAACGTTCTGGGGGTCATCAACCACCTGGCGGTCATGGAATTCGGCTACTTCAGCTATTGCCTCAAACGCCCGGTGGACAGTCCCCGGGCCGTGCAGGCCTTCACCTCCGAAGACCCGATGGCGGACTTCGTGGTGGAGGCGGACACCGGCGCCGCCGACGTGCTGCAGTTCTACCGCCAGGCGATCGACGCGGCCAACACCGCCTTCGAGGAACTGGAGCTGGACGCCCCGGCCTCGGTGCCTGGTGGGGTGAGGACAGTGAAACCACCCTGGAGCACCTGATGCTGCACATGGTGGGGGAAACCTCCCGCCACGCCGGGCACCTGGATCTGGTGCGCGAACTGATTGACGGGCAGACGGGCCTGTCCGCGCAGAACGGGAACCTGCCGGAGTTCAGTGACGAGCAGTGGAAGGAACATTACGCACGGCTGAAGAAGATCGCCGACTCCGTGTAGCATCGAAGCGTAGCTTCACGAGATGCGGCGCCAAGCTCCGACTGGCCGCACACCAACCCCAGGTTCATGGGTGGTTCGGATGAGGAAGCGGTCCGCGGCACCAGCTTGTGCCCGGGCAAGAGCTAGCCTGAAAGGCCGGTGCCTGCGATGCACGCCGTTCCCGTCCTGCCGCTGATCGACCTGCACAGCGGAGAAGTGCAATTTACCCTCCATGGCGCCTGGCAGGTGCTGCACACCAGTGAGCCGCAACGGCTGCTGCGGCTGCTCACGCGCGCGGCCGGC
>NZ_BAXF01000721.1:0-884 GCF_001310435.1 Arthrobacter sp. JCM 19049
CTCATCGGTCCCGGTCTCGGGGGGCCGACTTCGCCGACTCCTTGGCTTCGCGGTCGGCGACCGCGCCGCCGCGCTGGTGCGAGCTGATCGCGGCAACAAGTTCGGCCTTGCGCATGCGCGAACCGCCGGTAATGCCCAACTGGGAGGCCAGCTGCTGCAGCTGAACCATCTTCAGGGATGCCAGTCCGGCGTTCTTGGTGGAAGTCTGGTTGTCCACGCCTTCGGTGAGGCTCGTGGTTTCGGTCACGAATGTTCCTTCTGACTGGTAGGGCGGGTCGGTCTCACCGACACTGTGCCTAAATCCGGTGCAGCGCCCCAGACGGGGCCATCTGCTGCACCTGTCAGTCGCGTCACCTTGGCGATGAAACTTTTAAGGTGGGGCGCGATTGATATGGAAAGAGAGATATCACCTCGGCACCAAATGCGGGCGCGCTGGGGGATATCAAACTCGGTTGCCGTAAGACAGCAGTAAAGAAACCGGAATGTTTGCGCGAAAACCGCCAGATCGTGCTTCTGGCGTCCTCCGCAACACGGTGGCCACAGGGTCTTCCCTTGGTGAAGGTGTCTAAACTCCCGGCCTGCTATGAGTGCTACAGCACCTCTACTGTAACACCCGTTGACGCAATGGCGGGAATTTCGCAACGCCAGGAACCGGTGGATGTGGCATTAAACGCCTCGATCAGCTGTGCAGCCTGCCCCAGCTGGGTGTTGTCGGCCACCAGCACCAGCACGGTCGGACCGGCCCCGGAGATCACCGCGGCGAGCCCCTCCCCGCGCAGCCGGGCCAGCAGCGCACTGCTTTCGGGCATCGCTTGGCCCGGTAGTGCTGGTGCAGGAAGTCCTCGGTGCCGGCCAGCAGCTGGGCCGGGTCGGTGGCCAGGGCG
>NZ_BAXF01000722.1:0-883 GCF_001310435.1 Arthrobacter sp. JCM 19049
CCGCCGGGTCCTGGGGCCAGCCGCAGCGTTCGGCACCGCAGCGCCCCACCCGCAGCCGGAACCGGAGCCGGATGAGTTCGTGCCCAGCGATGATGACATCGCGGTGGAGGATTCGAACCTGATCGGGGTGCCGGCCATCGAACGGCTGCTGGGCGGCGTGGTGATCGAACAGCGTGACACCAACGGCAATCCGGTGGAACTTCGCCGCAGCCTCTAGCTGCGCCGCCCGCCACGGGTAAGTGTCGGTGTGAGACGCTAATCTAGTACGCGAACCCGGGCCAGCCAGCACGGGTTCGCCCAGCAAGGAAAGAGAGCAGCAGTGTACGAGGGAGCAGTTCAGGAACTGATCGACGAGCTCGGTCGGCTTCCGGGCATCGGTCCGAAGTCCGCGCAGCGCATCGCTTTCCATATCCTCGATGCCGATCCGGGTGATATGACCCGGTTGGCGGCCGCCATCCAGACGGTGAAGGAGAAGGTGAAGTTCTGCCAGATCTGCTTCAACATCACCGAGCAGGAGATCTGCGCGATCTGCCGGGATGAACGCCGCGACGGCAGCAAGATCTGCATCGTCGAGGAGTCCAAGGACGTGTTGGCCATTGAGCGCACGCGCGCCTTCAACGGCAAGTACCACGTGCTGGGTGGCTCCATCAACCCGATCCAGGCATCGGCCCGGAGCAGCTGCACATCCGCGAGCTGCTCGCCCGACTGGGCGATGAGTCGATCACCGAGCTGATCGTGGCCACCGACCCGAACCTGGAGGGCGAGGCCACGGCCACCTACCTAATTCGTGCGCTGCGGCCGCTGGGCATCAGCATCACCCGGCTGGCCTCGGGCCTTCCGGTGGGCGGGGACCTGGAGTACGCCGATGAGGTCACCCTGGCCC
>NZ_BAXF01000723.1:0-878 GCF_001310435.1 Arthrobacter sp. JCM 19049
CCAGCACCTGCTCGACCTCCACGGTGGAAATGTTCTCCCCGCCGGAGATGATGATGTCCTTGGCCCGGTCGCGCAGCTGGATGTAGCCGTCCGGGTGCATCACGCCCAGGTCCCCGGTGTGGAACCAGCCCCCGGCGAAGGCCTGTTCAGTGGCCGGCTCGTCCTTGTAGTAGCCGATCATCACGTTGTTGCCGCGCAGCACGATTTCGCCCATGCTCTGTCCGTCGGCCGGCACGTCGTTCATGTCCAGGTCCACTACGCGGGCGGACTCCGCGGTCACCATGCCCACCCCCTGCCGGGAGAGCTTGGCGGCCCGCTGCTCGGCGTCCAGCTCATCCCAGTGCTGCTGGTACTCGCAGATCGTGTACGGGCCGTAGACCTCGGTCAACCCGTAGACGTGCACCACCTCGATGCCCAGCCGGTGCAGCTTGCCAATGATGGCCGGTGACGGGGGAGCACCGGCGGTGGTGATGCGCAGCGGCTGGCCCACAGGGTGGGCCCGGGGCGCGTCGCGATGATCGAGCACACGGTTGGTGCCCCGCACAGGTGGTGGTGCCCAGCTGGTCGATGGCATCCCAGACGGCGTCCTCGCGCACCGCCCGCAGGCACAGATGGTGCCGCCGGCGGCGGTTACCGCCCAGGGCGTGCACCAGCCGTTGCAGTGGAACATCGGCAGCGTCCACAGGTAGCGGGTGTGCGCGTCCATTTGCTGGTGGAACGCCTCACCCAGCGCGTTCAGATAGGTGCCGCGGTGTGAGTAGAGCACCCCCTTGGGCTTGCCGGTGGTCCCGGAGGTGTAGTTCAGGCAGATCGGGGCCCGCTCGTCGCCCACCGTATAGGGCAGGCGGCCGGCGGGGGCGTGGCGCAGCAGGTCCTCC
>NZ_BAXF01000724.1:0-876 GCF_001310435.1 Arthrobacter sp. JCM 19049
GCCCCGCGGGGCCGCTGCGCCATCATTGAGAGCGTCGCCCACCTGGCCCCGGCCGAGGACCCGCAGGCCACCGCGCGCCAGCTGAGCGCCTTCTTCACCGCCAACTAGCAAAGGTTTGACCATGACAGATTCACAGCGCCTGCCCGGGGACACCTATGATGCCGGGATGGCGGTCCGCCGTGAGGTGCTCGGCCACGAGCACGTGGACCGGGCCAGCAGCACCTCGAACGAGTTCACCGATGAATTCCAGGAAATGATCACCCGCTACGCCTGGGGCACGATCTGGACCCGCGAGGGCCTGCCGCGCACCACCCGCAGCGCCATCACCCTGACCGCCATGATCGCCGGCGGCTACTGGGAGGAGCTGGAGATGCACGTGCACGCGGCCCTGCGCAACGGGATGACGCCCGAGCACATCAAGGAAGTGTTCCTGCAAAGCGCCATCTACTGCTCGGTCCCGGCGGCGAACGTGGCCTTCAAGATCGGCAAGAAGGTCCTGGCCGAATACCAGCAGTAGCACAGCGGTCCTCAGGCCGAGGACCGGACCCGGACCCAGTCATCCGGCCCGGACCGGCATCGTCCAGCACCCAGCGCTGCGCCTGCCCGACCAGCGCCGTTTCGTCCCGCAGCCAGTAGGTGACATCGGGTCCCAGCCGGCGATGAGCGAGGCGGTGTGCTCATCCACCGGGACCACTTCCCCGGCGGTGGCCAGGTACCCGGCAATGCTCAGGTGCACGCCCGCGTAGTCCCGGGCCACCGCCGAGAAGTCCGGGATCACCCAGCGCCCGTCGCGCCCGGTGGTATCAAACCAGTCGCGGCGGCGCAGCGCGGTGACCTCCAGCGGTACTGGCGGCACAGCCGGCCCAGCTGTTGGGC
>NZ_BAXF01000725.1:0-879 GCF_001310435.1 Arthrobacter sp. JCM 19049
CAGCCGCTACCTCAGGCAGCACGCCCACCAGCTGGTGGACTGGTGGTCCTACTCGGCCGAGCCTTCGCCGAAGCCGGCGCCGGGACCGCCCGGTGATGCTCTCCATCGGGTACGCCGCCTGCCACTGGTGCCACGTCATGTCCCGCGAGTCCTTCGACGACCCGCAGGTTGCCGCCTACCTGAACGAACATTTCGTCTCAATCAAGGTCGACCGGGAACAGCATCCGCTGGTCGATGACACCTACATGCTCGCCACCCAGGCCCTGACCGAGGCCGGCGGCTGGCCAATGACCGTGTTCACGCTGCCCGACGGGCGCACCTTCCACGCCGGCACCTACTTCCCGCCCCGGCAGCGCGGCCGGGTGCCCTCCTTCATGCAGGTGCTCACCGCCGTCACCGAGGCCTACACCCAGCGCCGTGAGGGGGTCGAGCAGCAGGCCGCGGCGCTGGCCGAGCACCTGGTGGAACTCAGCCGCGGACAACACCAGATGATGAAGTTCTCCGCCGATCCCGCCACGGTCCAGGACGGGAACCAGGCCGAGGGGCAGGCACTGGAGGTTGCGGTGCACCAGTGGATCGAGACCACCCGCAGCGAGGGCGGGTTCACCCCCGCCCCCAAATTCCCGCCCACCCAGTCACTGGTGGTGCTCTGGCAGCAGGTGCTCACCCACCCCGAGCCGGGCCCGTTGTTCGACGCGGCCGCCACCACCACCGAGGCGATCGTGCTCGGCGGGTTGCAGGACCACGTGGGGGAGGCTTCGCCCGCTACTGCGTGGATGAGCATTGGGCGGTGCCGCACTTTGAGAAGATGCTCTACGACAACGCCCAGCTGCTGCGGCTGCTGGGACTGTGCCAGCTGGCCTGCACCCAGCTGGCGGC
>NZ_BAXF01000726.1:0-875 GCF_001310435.1 Arthrobacter sp. JCM 19049
TGCGAGAGAGGTTCTTATAGGACGCGGTGCGCAGGGTGCCGCCTTCGGCCACGTGGGTTTGCATCCCCGGGGCGCGGTCGGTGTTCTGGGCGCTGACCGCCCGCCAGATCTCACCGTCGCGTTCGGCCACGAAGCTGAAGATCCCGGTGCGGGCCCCGGCCTTCTGGCCGTGCTCGGTGTGCTGCCCGGTCACCTCACAGGGCGTGGACCACCGCATGGTCCTGGCCCAGGGGGCGTACGCGCACCTCGATCAGCGCCATGAAGCTGTCGGCGAAGATCCGTTCAAACCCGTAGGCGTGCCGGTCCATGATGGTTTCGCGGTCGTTCCACCACAGGCCCACGACGTTCACGAAGTCCGCGTCCGTGGCAAAGACGGCGCCCAGGGCCTGGGCGTCCTTCTTGTTCCAGCCCTCGGCGAAGAGCTCGGGAATCTGCTGCGGGGTGCTGGCGTTCTTCACCGCCACTGCCTCGTCCGCCTGGTTGCCGTTGTTCGCCTGGTTCTCCATGAGCTGCTGCCCTCCTGCTGACGTTGCTGGGATCCGCGGCCGTCCGCCAGCACCATGCCGGTGCGCGCCAGCGGGGCGGGGGACCTGAGCCCAGAGTAGTGCGGCGCCCGCGCCCCAGGCGAGCCAACCGGTTCAGAATCACACCCCGGCCAGCTCTTTGGGCGCTCACAGCGTTCACGTCCATAATTGTTGGGTGAGCACCAAATCTGTTTTACCCCCGCCGCACCCGCGCCGCGTCACGCTGCTTGGATCCACCGGCTCCATCGGAACCCAGGGCCTGGACGTCATCGCCAAGGCCCCTGAACGCTTTAGCGTCGCCGCGCTCGCCGGAGGACGCAACCTCACCCTCCTGGCCCAGCAGGCGGTGGC
>NZ_BAXF01000727.1:0-876 GCF_001310435.1 Arthrobacter sp. JCM 19049
CCAGCAGCGGCAGCCCGGCCTCCGCCTCCAGCTTGGCCAGCTGTTGGGAGACGGCCGAGGCGCTGATGCCCAGCACCCGGGCGGTGGCCGCGATGCTGCCGCGCAATTGCAGTTCGCGCAGCAGCGTCAGCCGCTTGAAATCAAGCATTTGGACCTCCTGGCATCGGTCGTCGGCGGGTGTTCCCACCCATAAGTTCTGCTTAACGGAACAAACAAGATGCACCCACTTTATCTGATGGGAGCGCGGAACTATGTTGTAGATCACAAAGTTCGGGAATTCGTGGAAGTGATAGGACAAAGACAACGACAATGGTGTTCACCCCGGAAGGTCACCGTGACCTGGAATGCAGCGAGTACGCAGCTCGCCAACAGCGCGTCCGCCGGCGCATGGCCCAGCAGGAACTGGACGTTCTGCTGGTCACCGATCCCGCCAACCTGTACTACCTGACTGGCTACAACGCCTGGTCCTTCTACACCGCGCAGATCCTGGTGCTGCCCTGCGAAGGCGAGCCGCTGATGTACATGCGCCACATGGACGCCCACGGGGCGCACCGCACCGCGATCGGCATCCGCGCCGAGCGGGTCATCGGCTACCCGGAGCAGATTGTGCACCGCCCGGCGATCCACCCCGGCGACTGGGTGGCCAGGCACCTGCGGGATGCCGGCTACGGCCGGGCGCTGCGCGTGGGCTACGAGGGCGATTCGCATTTCTTCTCCATCCGGATGTTCATGGCCCTGTCCGCGACCCTGCCCGAATGGCAGCTGCAGGAGTCCCGGGAGCTGGTCAACTGGGTCCGCCTGGTCAAGTCCCCCTTTGAAGTCGAACTGATGCGCGCCGCCGGCCGGGTCTGCTCCCAGGCGATGCGCACCGCACTG
>NZ_BAXF01000728.1:0-874 GCF_001310435.1 Arthrobacter sp. JCM 19049
CCACGGTCCCCTCACCGCCGTCGGCCACCGGCACGGTGACGCATTCCAGCGGGTCGATCACCGGGACAGGCCGGTGTGCAGGGCGGCGGCCACCTCGGCCCCGGTCAGGGTGCCCTTGAACTTGTCGGAGGCGATGACGATCTTCATCCCGCGGCCCGCCTTTCCCTCATGGTCCTGCTGACGTTGTTGTTCTTGGCCCATCCCCGGCGCCGGTGGGGTCCGGGGATGGGTGTGGCCCGCCGGGTGGCGGCCGTGCCGCCAAGGCGCGCAAGGCGTGCGGCGGATCACAGTTTCCTGTATCCATTGTGCACGCTTTGCGCACCTCGGGGTGTTCCGGTTGGGTGAGTGTGACGACTGACCTAGCCGAGTACTGCGGTCCGCTCGCTCAGCGGCACCAGGGCGGTCGGCGCGTCCCCGGCCTGAAGGGCCAGGTCCTCGAACTCGTTGACCGCGTCAAGCCCGGCGCCCATGGAGATGTTGGTGACCCGCTCCAGGATGACCTCCACGACCACCGGCACCTGGTGCTCGTCGGCCAGGCGGTTCGCCTCGGCGAAGCCAGCGGCCAGCTGGGAGGGGTCCTCCACGCGCACGGCCTTGCAGCCCAGGCCCTCGGCGACCTTCACGTGGTCCACGCCGTAGCCGTTCATCTCCGGGGAGTTGATGTTCTCAAAGGCCAGGGAGACGTGGTAGTCCATCTCGAAGCCGCGCTGGGACTGGCGGATCAGGCCCAGGTAGGAGTTGTTGACCACCACGTGCACGTAGGGCAGCTTGAACTGCGCGCCCACGGCCAGTTCCTCGATCATGAACTGGAAGTCGTAGTCCCCGGAGAGGGCCACGACCTTCTCGCCCGGCTTGCCGCGCACCACGCCCAGCG
>NZ_BAXF01000729.1:0-873 GCF_001310435.1 Arthrobacter sp. JCM 19049
CCCTCTTCCGGCGCCTGCGCGGGCAGCTGCGCGGCCACCTGGCCGGGTTCGACGGTGGACATCACCGGTTGCTGGTCGATGCCGGCGCGGTAGTCGGCAATGAAGTCCACCAGTTCGTGGGCTTGGCGGCGGAATTCCTCCGGTGTCATCTAATCTCTTTCCCTTGTGCCTGATGGCCTTCCTGCATGGTATCGGCCGCACCGGCGCTGGACCGATTCCCGTTGCGGGTTCAAACTACCCGCGGCGCAACTGCTGGGAGAGCTCGTGGGCGTGGTGCAGCAGCAATGCCCCCAGTTCCGGGCGGCGCCCGGGGGTGAAGCGGGATTCAATGCCGGTCACGCTCAGGGCCCAGGCCGGGGACCCGGAGGCGTCAAAGACGGCGGCTCCCATCCCCCAGCTGCCCTCGACAATCAGCCCTGGGTTGACCGAGTAGCCCAGTTTGCGGGTTTCGCGGACCTTCTCGCGCAGCCGGGCCGGGCTGTGCGCGTCTCCGTAGCGTTCGGTGAAGTCATTGGCCTGCAGGTAGCGCTCCACCACCGGGGCGGACAGGAAGGCCAGGATCGCGATCCCGGCCGAGGCCACGCCCAGCGGGAAGCGTTTGCCCTCGTAGAGTACGAACGAGCGGATTGGGAAGGCGCCGTCCTGGCGCAGCAGGCACACGGTCTCGTCCCCGCGCCGTGCGGAGAGAAAGGCGCTTTCCCCGGTCGCTTCGGCGAGCGCGGCGACGTGCTCCCGGGCCATGTCGCTGATGTCGTAGCGTTCGGCCGCGACCGCTCCCATCAGGTAGAGTTCCGGGCCCAGCAGCCAGCGCCCGGCCTGGTGGTCGTGGTCGCAGAACCCCTCTGCCACCAGTGCGCCAAGCAGCCGGTGCAC
>NZ_BAXF01000730.1:0-871 GCF_001310435.1 Arthrobacter sp. JCM 19049
CTTGCTCCCGGGGCCCGGGAAAAGGGGTGCGGCCGTTAGTTGTATCCGTCCCGCCGGGGCGGCTGCCTCGCCCCGCGCGGCGCGTGATGCAGCGCACTTGCACTTCAAGTTACCGCTAAGTAACATATGTTGTGGGTCACAGAACCCCTCCGATCTTCCGAGACCTCGGATTCGACCGACCACAACAAGGAGCCACACGGTGAGTGCTAACGATCCGACAGTGCACGCAGCCCTCGACGACCGCGACGTCGTCTTCATCGACGGAGTGCGCACACCCTTCGGCAAAGCCGGCGAAAAGGGCATCTACCATGGCATGCGCGCCGATGACCTGGCCGTGAAGACGGTGCGCGAACTGCTGCGCCGCAACCCCAACGTCCCGGCCGAGAAGGTCGACGAGGTGGCCATGGCCGCCACCACCCAGACCGGCGACCAGGGCCTGACGATCGGACGCACCGTCGGACTGCTCTCCGGACTGCCCAAGTCCGTGCCCGGCTACGCCATCGACCGCATGTGCGCCGGGGCGATGACCGCGGTGACCAGCACCGCCGGGGGCATCGCCTTCGGCGCCTACGACGTGGTGATCGCCGGCGGCGTGGAACACATGGGCAACCACCCGATGGGGGCCGGGGCCGACCCGAACCCGCGCTTCCTGGCCGAGAAGATCGTGGACCCGCAGGCGCTGAACATGGGCAACACCGCAGAGAACCTGCACGACCGCTTCCCGGCCATCACCAAGGAACGCGCCGACCGCTACGCCGTGGCCAGCCAGTCCAAGCTGGCCGCCGCCTATGAGTCCGGCCAGATCCAGCCGGACCTGGTGCCGGTGGCCTCCCGCCGCCCCGGGGAAGGCTGGCAGCTGAACACCGCCGAT
>NZ_BAXF01000731.1:0-868 GCF_001310435.1 Arthrobacter sp. JCM 19049
GGCCGCCGTTGTCTACCTGGTGCTGGACCGGGTCAGCGCCCGCCAGACGGTCCGCCGCCTGGCCGTGCCGGTGCAGCAGGACGAACCGTCCCACACCGAGACCCCGCACCGCGAACACCCCTAGAACACCGGGCAGATCCGGTGAACTGCGTAGAGCCGGGCAGCCTGTAACGAACCACCCTTTTGGCCGACCCCGACCCGGATACATGAGAGAATACTGACATGGCGCGTGGCGATGGAAAACTGAATCATGACCTCCTTTCAAGCGACAAGGGACCGCAGGACGAGTGCGGTGTCTTTGGTGTGTGGGCACCGGGCGAAGAAGTAGCGAAACTGACCTACTACGGTCTGTACTCACTGCAGCACCGTGGGCAGGAGTCCGCGGGCATCGCCACCTCCGACGGGGAACGCATCAACGTCTACAAGGACATGGGCCTGGTCTCCCAGGTCTTTGACGAGAACACCCTGAACTCCATGAGCGGGCACCTGGCCATCGGCCACTGCCGCTACTCCACCACCGGCTCCAGCCACTGGGCCAACGCCCAACCGACCCTGGGCCCGACCAAGTCCGGCACCGTGCCCTGGCCCACAACGGCAACCTGACCAACTCAGCGGACCTGGCCGAGATGGTACGCGCCAAGATCGACGCCGAGGGCGGGAAGATCACCGGCGAAATCGCCCAGGGCAACACCACCGACACCGCGCTGGTCACCTCCCTGCTGGGCGGCTCCGAGGGCCAGACCCTGGAGGAAACGGCGCTGGGGCTGCTGCCGAAGATCGAGGGCGCGTTCTGCTTCGTGTTCATGGACGAAAACACGCTCTACGCCGCCCGCGACCCGCACGGCGTGCGCCCGCTGGTGCTCGGGCG
>NZ_BAXF01000732.1:0-866 GCF_001310435.1 Arthrobacter sp. JCM 19049
CATCCGGCGCACAACAAGATCGGCCGCAGGCGAGGCCAAGCCCGCGCCGTGGAGGCGATGCGCCAGGTCGGCATCCCGGACCCCGAACGCCGGGTGGACTACTACCCGCACCAGTTCTCCGGCGGGCAGAAGCAGCGCGTGGTGATCGCCGCGGCGCTGGCGCTGCGCCCCTCACTGATCGTGGCCGACGAACCGACCACCGCCCTGGATGTGACGGTGCAGGCCGAAATCCTGCAGCTGCTGCGCCAGGTGCGCGAGGAGCTGGGCACCGCGATCGTGATCATCACCCACAACATGGGGGTGGTCGCCGACATCGCCGACCGGGTGATCGTGATGAACCAGGCCTGGTGATCGAACAGGCCAAGGCGCTGGACCTGTTCGAGAACCCGCAGCAGGACTACACCCGTTCACTGCTGGAGGCGGTGCCACACCTGGGCCGCTCCAGCGCCTCGAAGGACCTGGAGTCCCGCGCCCACGCCGAGAAGCCGGTGCTGGTCGAGGCCCGGGACCTGAGCGTGCACTACCCGGGGCGCCTGGGCGCACCGGGGTTCACGGCCGTCAACGGGGTGTCCCTGAAGATCCACGCCGGGGAGGTGTACGGGCTGGTCGGTGAATCCGGCTCGGGCAAGACCACCATCGGGCGCACCATCGCCGGGCTGAACCGGATGACCGGCGGGTCGCTGAGGGTGCTGGACTATGAGATGGCCGATTTCCGTGAACGCAGCTTCAAGCCGCTGCGGGAGCAGATCGGGTTCGTCTTCCAGGACCGGCCGCCAGCTTCAACCCGCAGCTGACCATCGGGCAGTGCGTGGCCGAACCGCTGAACGTGCACCGCAGCCTGGGTCCGCGCGAAACCCGGGCCCGGG
>NZ_BAXF01000733.1:0-870 GCF_001310435.1 Arthrobacter sp. JCM 19049
CCCTGCCCGGATTCGGGGAGCGTCCCAGCGCCGCCTGGCCGCCGCCCGCGTGCTGGTGATTGGGGCCGGGGGACTAGGCAGCGCCTGCATCCCGTACCTGGTCGGTGCCGGTGTGGGCACCGTGGGCATCGTGGATGACGACGTGGTGGAGCTGTCCAACCTGCACCGCCAGATCACCCACACCACCGCCAACATCGGGCTGCCCAAAACCGCCTCGCTGGCCGCCGCCGCGCGCGCCTGGACCCCGGGGTGCGGATCATCGAACACCACCTGCGGTTGACCTCCGCGAACGCGTTAGAGATCTTCTCCGGCTACGACCTGGTGATCGACGGCAGCGACAACTTCCCAACCCGCTACCTGAGCAACGACGCCGCCCAGCTGACCGGCATCCCGCTGGTTTGGGGCTCAATCCTGCAGCACCACGGTCAGGTGTCCGTGGCCTGGCACGAACACGGGCCGGGCTACCGCGACCTGTTCCCGCTCCCGCCGGCCCCGGGCACCGTGGCCGACTGTGCCACCGGGGTGTGCTGCCCGGACTGTGCGGAACCATCGGCTCGCTGCTGGCCACCGAGGCGCTGAAGCTGATCACCGGGATCGGCGATCCGCTGGTGGGCCGGGTGCTGATCTACGATGCGTTGGGCGCAAGCACCCGCACCCTGGAGTACGCGCCGGATCCCACCGCGCCACCGGTGACCGAGCTGATCGACTATGAGCTGTTCTGTGCCGGCAACCTGCCGCAGCCCAAGCAGCTGGCCCCCGAGGCGCTGGTGGCTGCGCTGGCTTCGCAAGAACCCCCGTTCCTGCTGGATGTGCGCAACCCGCAGGAACGCGCCGCGCTGAACCTGGCGCGGCTCCCATCACCTGCCGCTG
>NZ_BAXF01000734.1:0-863 GCF_001310435.1 Arthrobacter sp. JCM 19049
CTGCATCATGCCGGCCACGCTGTCCACGGTGAATGCCATGTTTCAGGGCAAGCAGCGCGCCGCCGCGTTTGGCATCTGGGGTGCGGTGATTTCCGGCGCCGCCGCCGTGGGACCCTGGCCGGCGGCCTGTTGACGCAATATGCCTCTTGGCACTGGATCTTTCTGGTGAACCTGCCCCTGGGCGCGGTGCTGCTGGTGCTGGCGCTGGTCTTCGTCCCGGAAACCAAGGTGGAAAGCCGGCCCGCGGCGTGGATGTGGACGGCGCCTTGCTCAGTGCGCTGGGGATGGGTGCCCTGGTGTTCGCCATTATCGAAGGACCCGAGACCGGCTGGTGGAAGCCGAAGTCCGAGCTGCGCGTGGGCCCCTTCATCTGGCCCGCGGATGCCGCGATATCCATTGTCCCGGTTGCCTGCTGATTGCGGCAGCGGCCATTGTGCTGTTCATCTTCTGGGAACGGCACCGGGCGCGGGTGCGCCGCTCGGCCCTGCTGGAACTGCAGCTGTTTACCGTCCCCACGTTCTCCTGGGGAAACCTGACCGCCGCAAGCGTGGCGATTGGTGAGTTCGCGCTGTTGTTCGTCTTGCCGCTGTTTTTGGTCAATGCCCTGGGGCTCTCCGTGCTGTCCTCCGGGTTGGTGCTGGTGGCCATGGCGGTGGGCGCGTTCATTTCCGGGGCTCTGGCCCGTCACCTGGCCGCCAGGATTTCCGCGGCCGGGACAGTGCTGCTGGGCCTGGGCATGGAAACCCTTGGCGTCCTGATCCTGGCCGTGGTGCTCTCCGCGGGCGTCCCGCCGCTGGCTGTTGCGGCGCCGTTGGTGTTGTATGGGCTGGGTCTTGGCCTGGCCTCGGCCCAGCTGACCGGAA
>NZ_BAXF01000735.1:0-863 GCF_001310435.1 Arthrobacter sp. JCM 19049
GGCCAGGATGCGCCCGTCCTGGATGATGACCAGGTGGTCGACGAGGTTTTCCAGCAGGTCCAGCTGGTGGCTGGAGAACAGGATCGGCACCCCGCGGTTGGCGTAGTCGCGCAGGATGGAGCTCATCGCGTCCACCGCCAGCGGGTCCAGGCCGCTGAACGGTTCGTCGAGCACCAGCACCTGCGGTTCGTGCAGCAGCGCGGCGGTGACCTGCACGCGCTGCTGGTTGCCCAGGGACAGGGATTCGAGCTTGGCCCTGGCCCGTTCGGCCAGGCCGAAGCGTTCCAGCAGTTCCATGGCCCGCTGCCGGGCGGTGGAGCGGGCCAGGCCGTGCAGGGAGCCGAGGTAGACCAGCTGGTCGATGACCGGCTGCTTCGGGTAGAGGCCGCGCTCCTCGGGCATGTAGCCAAAGCCGCGGCGGGTGCCTGCGCCAGATCGCCGCCGTTGAGCCGGACCGTGCCGTGGTGGGCGGCCAGCAGCCCCATGATGATGCGCATCGTGGTGGTCTTCCCGGCCCCGTTCGCGCCGACGAAGCCGGTCAGGGAACCGGCGGGCACCTGGAAGCTGACATCGTGCAGCACCTGGTGCTCGGCGAAGGACCGGCTGATGTTTCGCAGTTCAAGCACGTGGGCTCCTTGGCTGGGTTCCGCGCCGTGCGGGCGGGGTGGGGGTTCTGCCTCCAGCCTAGGTGGGCTTTGGCCGGTACGGCTCACGCGCAGGGATGAAACTATTGGATGAGGCCGGCGCGGTGGGCGAAGAGCACCGCCTGGACCCGGTCGCGCAGCCCGGCCTTGGCCAGCAGGTTGGACAGGTGGGTTTTCACCGTCGCCTCGTTCAGCCCGAGCTGGGCGGCGATTTCCTGG
>NZ_BAXF01000736.1:0-863 GCF_001310435.1 Arthrobacter sp. JCM 19049
CGGGCCGCCCGGCTATCCGGCCAGGAGCAGGATTAGCTGCCCTCCGGTATAGATGGCCACCCCGGCCAGGGCCCCGATGACGGTCCCGTTGATTCGGATGAACTGCAGGTCCCGGCCCACCTGCAGCTCCAGCTTCGCGCTGGCCTCGGCCGGATCCCAGCCGCGCACGGTGTCGCTGACCAGAGCCGCCAGGGACTTACCGTGTTCTGCGGTGAACCGCTGCACCACCGTGACCAGACGGGCCTCAAGACTTTGGCGCAGGGCCCGATCACGCAGCAGTCGACGCCCAAAGTCCTGTACGGCTCCGTTCAGGGCCCGGCACAGTGGGGAATCCGGATCGGCCAGGGAGGCATCCAGGCCGGCCTTCAGTGACCCCCACCCGGTGACCGCAAGTTCCCGCAACTGCCGATCCCCGAGCAGCGAGTGCTTGAACTGCTCCACCTTGGCTATGGTGGCCGGGTCGCTTTGCATGTCCCGGGTGAATCCGGCCAGCCAGTCGGTGACCGCCCGGCGCAACGGGTGGTCCCGGTCCCCGGCCACGGCGCTCAACACCCCGCCCAGTTCGCGGTGGATCTTCTGCGCCAGCAGCTCATCCACGACCCGGGGAACCCAGGAGGCGAACGTCCGGTGACCACCTCACGAAATACCTCCGGGTGCCCGGCCACCCACACCTGGCACGTTGGGCCAGCAGCTGCACGGCCGCCTCGTGGTGCCCGTCCTGCACCAGCTTGGCCCCCAGGGTGCCCAAGGTGGTGGACCACTGTGGGGCCACCATGTAGTCCCGGGCCAGGGCCTGCAGCACCGGCAGGACCTGTTCGTCATCCACCGTGTCCAGCATCCCCGGCACCGTGCGCAGCTGGGCG
>NZ_BAXF01000737.1:0-865 GCF_001310435.1 Arthrobacter sp. JCM 19049
TCTACCCCGATTTTCCCGCATGTCCCGGCCCAACTCACCAACCAAGCGCTGGTGTCCCAGGCAGGGCTCGGGGTACTGACCAGCTTCCTGAACGCGTTGGACTTCCGCCGGCTGTGTGAAGACCGGTTCTCCCAATTCGTGCCGGCCACCGCGGTGCACCGGCCGGGCAAGATGATAGCTGACTTGGCGATCATGCTGTCCGCCGGGGGCGAGCAGGTCACTGATATTGACCAGCTCAGCTCCTCACAAGGATTGTTCGGCACGGTCGCTTCCGAGGCCACGATCAGCCGGTTCATGGGCCGGATCAAGGATCAGCCACGGCGTTTGACTACGCCTTTGCCACCATGCACCGCACTTTGCGCTCCCGGGTCTGGGCCGCAGCCGGGGCCCGCAATCCGGCTTTGCGAGCTACCAGTTTGGATCCGCTGATCATCGATATTGATGCCTCGCTGGTGCATGTGCACTCTGACAAGGAGCACGCCGCAGGCACCTATAAGCGTGGGTACGGTTTCTCTCCCATGATCGCAAGCGTGGATTACGGGAAAGACAATGGCACCGGGGAAGTCCTGGCCGTGATGCTGCGGCCCGGGAACAAGGGCGCGAACTCAGCGGCGGACCACATCACGATCCTGGACCAGGCTCTGGCCCAGCTACCTGATGAGTTCTATGACCAGGACGGGATACTGATCGGTGAGAAGGTCCTGGTGCGCACCGATAGCGCTGGCGCTTCGCGCGAGTTCCTGCACCACCTGGATTCGTTGGGGCTCCAGTTCTCCACCTCCTACACGCTGCCGGTGGTCAATGAGCGGTTCATCGGATGGATCAACGAGAAGAAGTACTGGGAACCAGCCACCGACCAACACCG
>NZ_BAXF01000738.1:0-867 GCF_001310435.1 Arthrobacter sp. JCM 19049
CCGATCCCCCGGAGACCCCCAGCAACACGAACTGCCCGCCAACCTGGCGCTGAATGGCGATCCGGGCCTGGGACAGGGCGCTGCTCATCGCGCCGGCCTCACGCCATCCTCGCCAGCCACTGCTGCGGGTGGTCCAGCTCGCTGGCCGTGGGGAAGGCCTGGCGGGATTCGAAGATCCGGTTGAACCCGTCATAGCCGATCTGCCCGACGATGTGGCGCACGAACTTCTCCCCGCGCTCGTACTGCCGGGCCTTGGCATCCATGCCCAAAAGCTTGCCCACCCAGGTGGCGATCACCCCGCGGTTCTGGCCGCGGGCGGCGAAGCGCTGGCGGATGGTCTTGATGCTGGGGATGTCGTGCACGTCGTTCATCACGGCCATCGCATGGCCCTCAAGCACCGACATGATGGTGGTCAGCTCCCCCACCTCGCTGCGCAGCGACTTCACCCGCTGGCCGATCTCGGCCATGGAGCGGGTCTTGCCGCGGGTTCCGGTGAAGATCGCGGCCAGCGTTTCACGCATCACCTCCGGCACCCAGGTGGCCACCTCGAACTGCAGCCGGTGGGTCTGCTCGTGGGTGGCGATCCACAGGTAGAAGTCCGCCGCGTTCAGGTTCATTTCCCCACGGATCTGGGTGATGGTGGGGGCGTTGAGCAGCAGCCGCGAACCGCTGTAGGGGTCAAACTGGCCCAGCACCCGGTGGAGAGGATGGAGAGCACCGCCCCCAGCTCGGCCCCGGCGATCACCGGCACGCTGGGCGGGGTGCTGGGCAGTTCGGGCATCATCGCGGCGAAGTTCTGGCTCACGGCCTTGGCCCATCCGGCACGGTCCACCACCAGCACCTGGGCCGGCTTGGTGGATCCCAGCC
>NZ_BAXF01000739.1:0-862 GCF_001310435.1 Arthrobacter sp. JCM 19049
CCGCAACCAGCTCGTACAGCAGCCGCCGTCCGCGGCGTCCGGCCAGCAACGCGGCCTGCATGTCCATCTCGGCGCCCATTGTTCCTCCCCGGGGTTTCGCCCCAGCCTAGCGCGACGGTCAGCGGACCGGGGAAACCAACGGTGCCCCACCCCCGGCAACAGCAGGGGGTGGGGCGCCGCGGGGTGAAGACCGTGGGGCGGCTAGGCGACCAGGTTCATGCACCACACAATCCAGGGCAGCGCCACCAGGTCGATCAGCACCGCACCGGCCAGCGGCACAATCAGGAACGCCTTCTCGGAGCGGATCCCGAACTTGGCGTTGAACGCGTCCATGTTCGCCAGCGCATTCGGGGTGGCGCCCAGGCCGTGGCCCAGGAAGCCGGCGACCATGGTCGCCGCGTCGTAGTCCTTGCCCATCATCCGGAACACCACGAACGCGGAGAACAGGACGATGAACACCAGCTGCACCAGCAGGATGACCGACAGCGGGCCGGCCAGGTTCGCCAGCTCCCAGATCTTCAGGCTCATCATCGCCAGGGTCAGGAAGAAGCCGAGGGTCATCTGGGAGATCAGGTTGACCGAGTCGTCGTTGATCTTGATCAGCTTCAGCTTGTCGTTCAGGTTGCGGAAGATCACCGCGATGATCATCGCACCGACGTAGGCCGGCAGGGAGAAGCCGGTGATCTCGGCGATCCAGTCGCCCAGCAGCATGCCGACCACCATGATGATGCCGATGACCGTGGCCGTGGACAACAGCGAGGAGTAGTTGCTGATTTCATCCCCGGGCTGCTTGATCGCCTCGTCCAGGTCCTCACCCACCGCCGGGCCGCCGGCCGAGCCGCCGCCACCGGCAGCTTGCGCA
>NZ_BAXF01000740.1:0-859 GCF_001310435.1 Arthrobacter sp. JCM 19049
TGGCCGGGCGGTGGCCGATGCCTTCGCCCAGTTGCCCCAGCTCCAGGCCCTGTTGGGGCGCCGGGGGCGGATGCCCACCTGGATCAGCTGGTGATGGCCGCGCTGGCCAAGTTCCTGGCCTTCTTCGCGATGGTGGTGGGCGTCTTCGCAGTGCAGAGCCCGCACCGCTGCGCCGCGATGAACTGCACCACCGCGGTGAGGTCGTGCTGGCGCTGCCGGTGTCCCGGTGGTGGCTGATGGGTCACCAGATGCTGCTGGGTCTGCTGGGCAGTGCACTGCTGCTGGCCATGGCCGGGCTGGGTCTGGGGATCGGGGCCGGTTCCGCGCTGGCCGCTCCGGTGCTCGGGAGCTTTGTAGCCGCGAGCCTGTGGTACCTGCCGGTGGTGGCCTGCTGGCTGGCGCTGTCCATGGTGGCACTGGGCATCGAGGTGCGCGGCGGGGCAGCGCTTGTCTGGGTGCTGCTGGTTGGCTGCATCCTGATCGGCACCTACGGGCCACTGCTGAATGTGCCGCAATGGGTCATGGACGCCGAACCATTCACCTCCATCGCGGCACTGGAAATCGTGCGCGAGGGCGCATCCGCCGTCCCGGCGGCGGGGTTCACCGCCGCGGCGCTGCTGCTCGGTGCCCTGGCCCTCGGGCTGTACCGACGCCGGGATCTGCGTGGCTAGCCGGCAACGCGCCTAGGGGAGCTCCTGGACCTGGATAATCTTGCCCGTCTGGACATCAACCACAATGGTGGCCGGCTGTCCCGATAATACCGCGGCCCGATCCTGCAGCGACAGCTCGCTGACGGCTTCGGCCAGCGAACCCTGCGGGACAAAGGCTCCTGCAGCGGGGAAGGGCCGGGACTGGGGCG
>NZ_BAXF01000741.1:0-859 GCF_001310435.1 Arthrobacter sp. JCM 19049
GGCGGCGGAAGCTCCCCGGAACCGGCCGCCGACGCGAGCCTGGACCCGGCGAACCCGACCGTTGTGAAGGTCGGCGCCAGTGCTGTGCCGCACGCCCAGATCCTGGAGTACATCGATGCCAACCTGGCCAAGGATGCCGGCATCGACCTGGACATCACGGAAATCGATGACTACCAGACCCCGAACATCGCCCTGGAAGACGGCACCATTGACGCCAACTACTTCCAGACCGAGGCCTACCTGGCCGACCAGGTCAAGGCGAAGGGCTACAAGTTCGAGCATGGCGAGGGCGTGCACGTCGAACCGCTGACCGCGTTCTCGCAGAAGTTCGACAAGCCCGAGGACGTCACCGACGGGGCGCGCGTGGTGCTGAACAACGACCCGGTGAACCAGCTGCGCGGCCTGCGCGTGCTGGAGTCGGCGGGTCTGCTGAAGAACCTGGCCGACGGGGATTCGGCGTTGACCGTTGAGGGCGATGCCGAGAAGAACCCCAAGGGCCTGACGTTCGAGGAGGTCAACTCCGAGCAGGTCCCGCAGTTCTACAAGGACGGCAAGTCGGCGGACCTTGCCCTGGTCAACGGCAACTACATTGTCCAGGCCAAGCTGAACCCGGAGGAGATCCTGTACCAGGAATCGGCCGAGAACAACCCGAACGCCAACTTCCTGACCTGGCGCGAGGGTGAGGAAACCGCGGCGATCGCCAAGCTCGAAGAGCTGCTGCACTCCGATGAGGTGCACAAGTACATCGAGGACACCTGGAGCGACGGCAGCGTGCTGCCGGCCACCAACAAGTAGGCCGGTTCCGCGGCCCGGCCCGGCGCCAGCACCCGCATACCGGCAAGGCAACGGCCCGTCTCCC